>JAYUCA010000232.1:0-7093 GCA_043740535.1 Rhodospirillales bacterium
GGTGTTTCCGCCATCGCCGCAATCATCCGCGACGGCGTGCAACCCGGCGCCCGCCCCGTCGCGGCGATGAGCATCGCCGGCCCGGCGTTCCGGCTTTCCGAGGAACGGCTGGAGGGCTTCGTCCCCGTATTGCGCGAGGCGGCGCAGGAGCTGTCGCGCATCTGGCCGGTGCGCACATTCCAGGCGGGACAGCAGGCAGCCCGGGTCGCCTGACCCTCAACGATAAGAACCAACGAGGAAACGATGATCGAACCCAACGCAGGGCCGCTCGGGCGGCGGACGATGCTCGCCGGAATGGCCGGCGCGCCGCTGCTGCCCGGCCTCGCCAAAGCCCGGAATACCGCAGACTGGAAGCGCCACGCCGGCACAAGGCTGTCGGTGCTGTTCCAGAAAAGCCCGCGCTCGGACCTGCTCGCAGCCAACCATCGCGAGTTCGAGGAGCTGACCGGCATCAAGGTTGCGTTCGAGGCCATCCCCGAGCAGCAGCAGCGGCAGAAGATGGTGGTCGAGTTCGCCTCCGGCGCGCCGTCCTTCGATGTCGCCAACATATCGATCGCAGTACAAAAGCGCCTGGTCGAGCGCGGCCGCTGGTTTCTTCCAGGCAATCCCGCGTGAGATCGAGGAGGCAGCCGTCATCGACGGCTGCAGCCTGTTCCAATTGCTGACCCGGATCGTGATCCCGCTGGTGCGCCCCGGCATCGTCATCGCGGTCGTCATCGCGGCCATGTTCAGTTGGAACAACTTCATCTCCAGCGTGATCCTGTCGGCGCCCGAGTGGCGGACGCTGCCGGTCGCGATCTTCGGCGTGATGAGCTTCGAGCAACTGTCGTGGGGCCCGCTGGCGGCCGCCGCCTTCATCGTCACGGCGCCGATGCTCGTCCTGGCGGGCACGCTGCTGCGCTTCATGGTCTCCGGCCTGACCGCCGGGGCGACGAAGGGATAACCTGATCCGGCCCCGAACGGGCCCGGCGCCTCAACGACAACCAAGGGAGAGAACCGATGCTCAACACAACTCGCAGGACGCTTATGCTGGCCGGCGCCACGCTGGCCGCCGGCGTTGCGTCCAACCGGCCCGCCCGCGCCGCCACGGTGCTGCGGTGGTCCACCGTGGTGCCCAACAGCCACCCCGAGGCGGTCATGATGAACGCCGTCGCGGCCGACGTGCGGGCCGCAACCGGCGGCGCGGTCGAGATCCAGGTGTTCCCGGCCGGGCAGCTCGGCTCCTCGCACGACACGATCGAGGCCGTCTCGTCCGGCGCGCTGCAAATGGTCATCGACGGGCCGGCGGCCTGCGGCCAGTTCCTGCCAGTCCTGTCCGTGCTCGAGGCGCCATACCTTTGGCGCGACGTGGCGCACATCCACAAGGCGCTGGCCTCGCCGCTGATCCCGGAGCTGAGCGACCGGCTGCTCAAGGCGCGCGGCATGCGCATCCTGGGCGGAACGTACTACGGCACGCGGCACCTCACCACCGGGTCCCGCCCGGTGGCCAGCGTGGGCGACATGAAGGGCTTCAAGCTGCGCATCCCCGAGGTCGAGACCTACCGGACCATGGTGCTGGCCTGGGGCGCCCGGCCGACCCCGCTGAATCTTGGCGAGCAGTATCTGGCGCTGAGCCAGGGGGCCGTGGATGGGCAGGAGAACCCGCTGCCGACGATCAACAGCTCCAAGTTCTACGAAGTGCAGAAGCACCTCGTCCTGACCGGCCACATCATCAACCCGCGGCTGATCCTGGTGAACCAGGATGCCTGGGCCAAGCTGGACGCGAAGGCGCACGAGGCGATCCAGGCGGCGCTGGCCAAGCAGGTCGCACTCCACGACGCCGCGGTCGTCACGCAGGAGCGCGACCTGCTCGACGTGCTGAAGAAGGCCGGCATGCAGGTGACGGAGCCCGACGTCGAGTCGTTCCGCAAGCCCGTGCTGGCCGTGATGCCCGCGAAGTACGAAGCGATCTGGGGCAAGGGCATGTGGGACCGGATCGAGTCCACCTGATGCAAGCAGGCCGCCCTGGCAGCGTCGTCCGGCTGCTCGATCTCGCACTGGTCGTCTTCGGCTGCGCGCTGCTGGTCTCGCTGTTCGGCACGGTGCTGCTGGGCATCGTGACCCGCGCGCTCAACGAACCGCTGACCTGGACGGACGAGGCGGCGCGATTCCTGATGATCTGGCTGGCCTGTGCCGGCTGGATCATCGCGGGGCGGCGGCGTGCGCATGTCCGCATCAGCTTCTTCATCGACCGGCTGCCGCCCGGCCTCCGGCGCGCGACCAATTTTCTGCTTCAGGTCGCACTCCTGGCGCTGGGGGCCGTCATCGGGGGGTTCGGGGTGCTGCTGGTGCGGCGCAACCTCGACATGGACGCCAACTCGCTGCCGATCTCGGCGGCGTGGATGTATGCGCCGATCGTCCCGGCCGGCGCCGCCCTGGTCCTGCAATCGCTGATCCAGTTTTGGGAGCTGCTTCGCGTGGGGCCCGCAGCCCCAGGCGACCAGCCGCCGCAGGGCAGGATCACACAATGACCGACACCATCATCGCCGTCGGCTGCGTCTGGCTCATCGCCGTGCTCTCAGGGCTGCCGCTCTATGCGGCCATGGCGCTGGGCGCCACGCTGTTCGTGACCGTGACCGGCTTCTCGATGTCCATCGTACCGCAGAAGATGGTCAATGCGATGAACTCCTTCCCGATTGCCGCTGCACCGCTGTTCATCCTGATGGGCAACCTGTTCAGCGCGTCCAAGGTCACGGACCGCATCGTGCGCTTCGCCACGGCCATCATGGGCAGCCTGCGCGGCGGTTATGCGCAGGCCAGCATCCTGTCCAGCCTGATCTTCGCCGGCATGGCGGGCAGCGCCGTGGCCGACGCGGCTGCGACCGGCGCGGTGGAGATCCGCGCCATGAAGGCCGCCGGCTATCGCGCCGACACCGCGGCGGCCATCAACGCCTCGGCGGCCACGATCGGCGCCATCATGCCGCCCTCGTTGCCGATCGTGATCTTCGGCGTCACGTCCGATATCTCGGTCGGGCGGCTGTTCCTGGCGGGATGCGTCCCCGGCCTGCTCATGGCCGGCTCGTTGATGGCCATGGCGGCCGTCATTTCCGGGCGGCAGGGCTTCCCACGTCAGCGCTTCCCGGGCATGGCCGAGCTTTGGGCCTCGTTCCGCGATGGTCTTCTGGCCCTGCTCACGCCCGTCATCCTGCTCGGCGGCATGTTCAGCGGCCTGTTCACGCCCACCGAGGGCGCGGCCGTCGCCAGCCTGTATGCGTTGACGCTCGGCATGGTGGTTTACCGGACCCTGACCATCGCCGATCTCGGCCGAGTCTTGCGCGACACGGTCGAGACGGCCGGCGTCGTGCTGCCGCTGGTCATGGCGGCCGGCGCCCTAGGGTGGTGCCTGTCCGTCTCCCGCATTCCGCAGATCGCGGCGCCGGCCATGGTCGCTTCCATCAGCCACCCGCTGCTGTTCCTGCTGATGTGCAACGTCCTGCTGCTGCTGGTCGGCTGCTTCATGGAGACGCTGGCCGCGCTGCTGATCCTGGTGCCGATCCTGGTGCCCGCCGCCCAGGCCTTCGGCATCGACCCGGCGCAGTTCGCCATCATGATGATCCTCAATCTGGTGCTGGGGACGATCCACCCACCCGTGGGCGTGGTGCTGTTCATCTCGTCCCGCATCGCCGAGATCAGCTACGAGACCTTGGCGCGGGCCGTGCTCCCGTGGCTGATCCCGCTGTTCTGCGTGCTGGCCGCGATCACCCTGTGGCCGCCCATCACCACCTGGCTGCCCAACCTGGTGCTTGGCCGGTGAGGCGCCCCTTTTCAGATGTTGGAGGACTGCATTGACCGGATCGGACCAGGTGGACTGGGTGTCGGGCCGCACCCGCGTGTTCGGCATCGTGGGGCACCCGATCGAGCAGGTGCGCTCGCCGGAGATGTTCTCGGCCGAGTTCGCGCGGCGGGGGCGGGATGCGCTGATGATCCCGATCCACGTGCTGCCCGACGCGTTCGAGCCGACGCTGCGGGCACTGATGCAGGTGCAGAACCTCGACGGCCTGGTGTTCACCATCCCGTTCAAGCAGGCGGCGTGCCGGCTGGCGGACCGGCTGGGAACGCAGGCGCTGGCCGCCGGCGCGATCAACGCGCTGGCGCGCCAGCCGGACGGAACCTGGTCCGGCGACATGTTCGACGGCGCCGGCTGCGTGGAGGCGTTCCGGCGGCGCGGCTACGGCTTCGCCGGGCAGGGCGTGATGCTGATCGGGGCAGGGGGCGCCGGCGCCGCGATCGGCACTGCAATCGCGCATGAGGGGCCACGCGCGATGCGCCTGTTCGATCCCGACGCCGGCCGGGTGGCGGCCCTTGCGGCAAGCATGCGCGCCATCGACCCGGGCATCGTCGTCGAGGTCGGGCCGCCGATGCTGGACGGCATCGAAATCCTGATGAACGCCTCGCCCATCGGCATGCTGGGGGACCCGAGGCTGCCGATCGCCGTTGAGACGATCCCATCTGCGACCATCGTCTTCGACGCGATCGTGAAGCCCGAGCAGACCCCGCTGCTGGCGCTGGCCGAGGCGAACGGCTGCCGGGTCGTGCGCGGCCGCGAGATGATGCGCGGCCAGATCGCCCGCATGGTCGATTTCTTCGGATACCCAGAACAGCAGGAGCAGTCATGAAGCTTGTCCGATACGGGGCGCCCGGCCATGAGCGCCCTGGCCTGATCGATGCGGCAGGCAGCATCCGCTCGCTGGCGGACCATATCGCCGACATCTCGCCCGAGACGCTTGCTACCGGGGAGGTTTTAGCCCTTCGCGGCATCGACCCGGCGTCGCTCCCGGCCGTGGCGCCCGGCACGCGGCTGGGGCCGCCGCTGTCGCGCACGGGCAACTTCCTGGCGGTTGGGCTGAACTACAGCGAGCACGCGACGGAAACCGGTGCGGCCATCCCGGCCGAGCCGATCCTGTTCAACAAGGCGCCGTCATGCATGGTCGGCCCCGACGACGACGTGCTGCTGCCGCCCGGCAGCACGAAGACGGAGCCGGTCTGCACCACGCCGTAGACCTCGCGGACCAGCGCGCGCTGATGCTCGGTTTCGAAGTTGCCGACCCGCTGAAAGGGTTTCGCCAGCCCAAAATGGGCCTGCACGTCAGCGAGCATCAGTTTTTCCTCCTGTCCTGAAGTGCTCGCGCACGCGCGCCGCCACGGCGTCCCGGTCCAGCGTTTCCGCCAGCAGCACGTCGATGAACAAACGATCGGGCTCCGGCAGGCTGCCGAGAGGCCGCGAGAGCTGGACGGAGATCGCGAGCTTGGCCGCAAGCGGCGTCGGAAACGCGACTTCAACCACCGGCTCCGGAAATGGCGTACGCAGCACCGGCATGGATGCAGCACCCGGCGCCAGCGACGGCAAAGGCCTGTCCCCGACAGTGACAGCGGCGCGCGGCAACCCGAGCTGGTCGGCCAGCTTCACGACCTTGTCCAGCCGTTCCTCCGCCCGGCTCTTTTGATATTTGCGGTAGCGATACAGCGGCACTGCGCCTCGCGAGGGCTGGTATGGCCCGAACCGCTTGCCTTCGAATTCGACGAACAGCTCCTGGTCGAACAACCCCCACCACAGCGTCACCGTTTCGCCCGCCAGCTCGGGCTCGACCTCATACGCGGCACCTTCGACCGACACGGTCGCATCGCCCGCAACGGCCCGGCACTCGGGCTCGCGCGCAAAGGCGCAGAACCGTTCCCACGAGCACATCGCCCGCACGCCGTTTGGCGGCAGGTACCTCAGCCAGTCTTCGATCCGGCTGTGCGGCTCTGCGCGATGGTCGCCGTTGTTATAGATGACGAGGGCGCGGCGCATCCAAAGGTTTGCCTCCGCCTCGTCTCTCGGCTTGTGGAAGTGATACAGCGTCTCGTGCACTTCCTTGATGGTGCGGAACGGCCGCTCAACCTTGCCCTTCGAGCGCGCGGGCGTGCGTGCTCGGCCTGGGATGGCGGCATGTGGGTGAGCACGCGCACACCGAGGCTGCCCATCACCGACTGGAACACCTTCGAGCGGCTGACCGGGCGTTTGTCCATGTTGATCGTGTTGGGAATGCCCTGGAATGGCAGCTCGGGCTCGGGCTTCGGCGCCATAGCGTTGAACAGGAAGCGCAACGCGGATTCGGCATCCTCGCCGTAGACGCAGCGGTACTCGTCATAGACCGTGCCGGAACGGTCATCGACCGCCGAGAACAGCATCAATGTTGGCTTGCCGCGGCCTTGCTCGATCCAGAGCGGAGTCTCGACCTGCTTCAGGTCCGACGGGCTCATGTCGAAGTGCCACAGCTCATTCGAGCGCTTCGCCTGGAAGCGCACCGCGGCGATCGGCCGCACCACGCGCGCATGGTCGAGACCCGAAGCACGCAGGACGCGATCGACGGTCGCACGCTTGAGCAGGCCTGCCGGCGCCCGCACCAAGCCGTCCGGCGTTTCGACCCCATCCTCCTCGAGCAGCCGGATCGCCCGTGCGGTCGAGAGATGCCGCCCCTTCTTGTTCGAGGTCCGGATCTTGGCGGCCGTTTCGAACGATCAGGCATCGGCTGGAACAACGTACGCGGTGCCGTCGCCGGCACCCCGTTTGCCGACGTGGCGATAAAGGGTGGCAACCGAGACCCCCATGCGCTTGGCGACGTCGCGCACCGGCAGCTTGCCCTCTTTCATAAGGGCGCGTGCCGCGGTGATGTCGCCCGCCTTGAACGCCGGGGGACGCCCCCCCTTGCGGCCTCTCCGGCGCGCCTCGGCAAGACCGGCGGCGGTGCGTTCACGGATCAGGGCGCGCTCGAACTGCGCGATCGCCCCGAAGACGTGGAACACGAGGACGCCGCCCGGGGTCGTGGTGTCGATGCTTTCGGTCAGCGACACCAGTCCGATGCCACGTTCCTCCAGGTCCTCCGCCGTGGTGATCAGCTTCTTCAGCGAGCGGGCGAGCCGGTCGAGTTTCCACACGACCAGCACGTCGCCGCGGCGCAGCACGTCGTCGAGCACTCGCGTCAGTTCGGGACGGTCTGCCTTGGCGCCGGACGCCTTCTCCGAATGGATCCTCTCGCACCCTGCACGGCGGAGCGCGACGAGCTGGAGTTCT
>JAYUCA010000233.1:0-3837 GCA_043740535.1 Rhodospirillales bacterium
CCGGCGCCGGTGCAGGACACGAAGGCATGCTTGCCGTCGGGCGCGATGTCGATGTTGTAGGGGTTCACGGCGGCCGGGATGTCCAGCGCCTTGTCGTAGGTGACGGTCTGGCCGTCGATCGCCAGCACGCCTACCTTGTTGACAAGGTTCATCACCGCGAAAGCGCGCCTGCCGTCGGGCGTGATGGCCACGGCGGCTACCTCGTTGCCCATCGGGATCTCGGCCAGCACCTTCACCGTCGTGCCCTCGATGGACAGGGCGGTGACGCTTTTGCCCGCGCGGTTGGCGATCAGCATCAGCTTGCCGCTGCGCGAGATCGTCAGGCCGGAGGGTTGCTGGCCGACGGTCACGGTGTCGATCAGCTTGGGCGGGTTGGCGTTCAGATCGACGACATGCAGCTTGTCGTCGGGGGCGACCTTCCAGGCCGCGCCGTCCTGCACGTTGTTCACGGAGTTGGCGATCAGGCCGAGCCGCCCGTCGGGCGTGATCTGCAGGTTGGTGGGCGGCCCGAGCAAGGAGTTGGCCAGCGGCAGGCTGGCGCGGATGCGGGGATGGGCCGGGTTCGAGATGTCCATCACCAGCACGGCGTCGGCGCCGGGTGCGACGTTCTGCTGGCCCTGGACGCCGTAGGTGACCTTGGAATCGAGCCCGATCAACACGTCGGTCGGGCTGGCATGGGCGGGCGCCAGGCTGGCGGGCGCGGTTCCGGCCATGCAGATGGCCAGCAGCAGGCGCCGTTTCGTCATGTCGTTCCTCCCAAAGGCGGCCCGTTTCCCGGGCGTTCTTGCGCAGGCAGCGTAGCAGGCGGGCGGGATGGGCAACAAGGGCGGCCGTCGCGGCGTCCGGTAGGTCACATGTCGTGCGGCACGGTCTGGCCGCGGCCCAGCACGATGGGCTTGTGCTCGCCCCGCCGGCCCATGGCGCGGCCCTCGCGCAGGATGCGCAGGACGGCTGCCTTGTCCCTGTTCAATACGGCCTCGGTCAGCACCTCGTTCATGCGGGCGCGGGCCGAGGTGTAGCCAGGCGGCCCCGGGATGTGCAGGTAGCAGGGCACGCCCGCAGAGACGGCGGCGGCAAACGATTCGGCGAGGCCCTCGGCCTTCAGGGCCGCACTGGTCAACAACGTGAAGACGACGCCCATGCGCTCGGCGCCGTCGGTCGACGAAACCTCGGTATGGAAGCGGACCAGCACGCCCGAGATGTCCGGGCGAAGCGTCTGGCGGATCCATTTGAGCGACCGCCAGCCGCAGTTGAAGGCGCGGCAGGTTTGCGGCCGCACGTCGTAGATGGCGCAGCTGTTGTCGCGCCGGGCGTTCTTGCAGCGGTAGCCCTGGACCTTCTGCAACTGGGGGTCGTCGATCGTCAGCGCGACGCAGCAGACGTTGCAGTGGCCGCATTCGCGGCCGGCGATCAGATCAGGTTCCACAGGCGGGTCCCTTTTGGGGCGGCAATGCCGTTGCTCGAAAAGAATAGCACCGTTTCTGCGGCGGGGCGATGACACGGAATATGTTCCGGCGCGGCGTGTTTGCCGACGAGGCGGATGACGCTACGCTTTTTCGCCCTCCGATTTGGTTGCCGTCGCATACTCCATCTTGCATGCGGGCGTGCGGGGCGTGACAGTCCGGCTCGTGACGCCGGAGTAGCCGATGCCTCGACCGTTCCACCTTGGCTGGTTCCTGCAGGGTTCCAGCGTGCAGGCCTGGGGGGAGCCGTGGACGGGCAGCATCGGGCGGGACTGGCGGGTGCCGGACCTGTTCATCGAGCTGACGCGCTCGCTGGAACGCGCCTGCTTCGACTACGTGCTGATCGAAGACAGCTCCTACGTGGGCGAGAGCTTCGGCGCGTCGCGGGACATCTATTTGCGCAACGCGCTCAGCGTGCCGCGGCAGGACCCTTCCGTGCTGGCGTCGATCCTGACGCAGCAGACCAGCCGGATCGGCATCGTGCCCACGTTCGCGACCTTCGCCTATCCGCCGTATCTGCTGGCGCGGCTGGTGGCGTCGTTGGACCAGGTGTCGTCCGGGCGCATCGGCTGGAACATGGTGACCGGCAGCAGCGACATGGCGGCGCGGAACTTCGGCCTCGACGGGCTGCCGGAACACGACCTTCGCTACGACATGGCCGACGAGTACATGCAGGTCGTGAACGGGCTGTGGGACTCGTGGGAGCCGGGGGCCATCGTCGCCGATGAAGAAACCGGCGTGTTCGCCGACCCGGCGAAGGTGCACAGCATCGATTTCGAGGGCCGGTATTTCAAAAGCCGGGGGCCGCTGAACTCCGGCCCCGCGGTGCAGGGGCGGCCGGTGATCGCCCAAGCCGGCGGCAGCCCGCGCGGGCGGCAGTTCGCGGCCCTGCATGCAGACACGATCGTGACGGCGGCCCGCGGGATCGACGGCATGCGGGCCTACCGCGACGACCTGCGGGCGCGAGCCGTGGCGCAGGGGCGGGACCCGGACACGGTCAAGCTGCTGTTCCTGATCTCCCCCCTGATCGGCGAATCGGCGGAGGAGGCGGCGCTGAAGAAAGCGCGCAAGGCGCAGTGGGCGATGACGCGGCTCGCCGAACGCCTCGCGCATTTCAGCAAGATCACCAACATCGATTTCTCGAAGCTGGACCTGGACGCGCCGGTTGGGGCGCTGACCACCAACGGGCATCAGGCAAGCCTCGACGAATTCCTGAAGAAAGCCGCCGGACGCACGCTGCGGCAGACGATGGGCGACTACGAGAGCACGGTGGGCTCGATCGAGCTGGTCGGCACGCCGGATTCGGTGGCGGACCAGATGGGCGAGGCCATGGCGGCGGTCGGCGGCGACGGGTTCCTGTTCAACCTGCCGAACGTGAGCCGCCGCGTGGTGGCCGAGGTGGCCGACGGCCTGGTGCCGGCGCTGCAGCGGCGGGGGCTGGTGCGGCGGTCGTACGAGCACGCGATGTTCCGGGACAACCTGCTGGCGTTCTGAGCGTCGCGCCGCTTGCAGGCGGCGCCCTGGCGCGGCAGGTAAGCGCTTCCGATGCCGGAGCCGCCCCCGTGAAGCAGATCCTTCTCAACGCCTTCGACATGAACTGCGTGGGGCATATCCAGCAGGGGATGTGGACGCATCCGCGCGACCGGTCGGTGGACTACACCAGCCTCGATCATTGGGTGGACCTGGCGAAACTGCTGGAGCGCGGGCTGTTCGACGGGCTGTTCCTGGCCGACGTGCTGGGCGTCTACGACGTGTTCGGCGGCGGCCCCGCGGCGGCGATCCGGCGCGGCGTGCAGATCCCGGTCAACGATCCGCTGCTGCTCGTGCCGGCCATGGCGCATGCGACGACGCATCTGGGTTTCGGCGTGACGGCGAACCTCAGCTACGAGGCGCCGTATGTGTTCGCGCGGCGCATGTCCACGCTGGACCACCTGACGCGCGGCCGGATCGGCTGGAACATCGTGACGGGCTACCTGGACAGCGCGGCGCGCGCGATGGGGTTCGCGCAGCAGGTGGCGCATGACGACCGCTACGGCATCGCCGACGAGTACATGCAGGTCGTCTACAAGCTGTGGGAGGGCAGTTGGGCCGACGACGCGGTGCAGGCGGACCGCGCCGCCGGGGTCTATGCCGACCCGGCCCGCGTGCGCGCCGTGCGGCACGCGGGCGCGCATTTCCGGATGGACGGCGTGCACCTGGCCGAGCCGTCGCCGCAGCGCACGCCGGTGCTGTTCCAGGCCGGCAGCAGCGGGCGCGGGCGGCGCTTCGCCGGCGAACATGCCGAGTGCGTGTTCCTCAACGGCGGGCCGAAGCCCGCGGTGCGCGCGCATGTGGAGGCGCTGCGGGCGGCGGCGGTCGAGGCCGGGCGGGGGCC
>JAYUCA010000234.1:0-10550 GCA_043740535.1 Rhodospirillales bacterium
GCCGCGCCGTGCTGGACGTGATGGCGAACCCGCACCGGGCGGAGCACGATCCGCTGCCGGAGCTGGAGGCCGCACTGACCGCGGCGAACGCCGAGGCCGCGCGCATGGTCATGGCCCAGTGCGGCCCCATCGAGGTCGTCGGCATGCACGGCCAGACCCTGCTGCACCGGCCGGACCGGCGGTTCACACGGCAGGTCGGCGACGGGGCGGCGCTGGCGCGGGCGCTGGGGGTCACGGTGGTGAATCGGTTCCGGGACGCGGACGTCGCTGCCGGCGGGCAGGGCGCGCCGCTGGCGCCGTTGTTCCACCAGGCGCTGCTGGCCGGGCAGCCCGGCCCCGTTGCGGTGCTGAACCTGGGCGGCGTTGCGAACGTCACCTATGTCGATGGCGCCGTGCTGCTGGCCTTCGACACCGGCCCGGCCAGCGCGCTGCTGGACGACTGGGTCATGCGGCGGACCGGCGCCGCCTTCGACGCCGACGGGGCGCTGGCGGCGTCGGGGGTCGTGGACCGGGCGGTGCTGGCCAGGCTGCTGTCCCACCCGTATTTCGATCGGCCGCCGCCGAAGTCCCTGGACCGGAACGCGTTTCCCATGGACGCGGTCGAAGGGCTGGCCACCGCGGACGGTGCAGCGACCCTGGCGGCCTTCACCGTCGCATCCGTCGCGCGGGGGCTGGAGCACCTACCCGAACCGCCTCGGCGCTGGCTGGTGGGCGGCGGCGGCCGGCACAACGCGACGCTGATGCGGGGCCTGAACATGGCGCTGTCGGCGCCGGTCGAGCCGGTCGAGGCGCTGGGTTGGGATGGCGACGCGCTGGAGGCGCAGGCCTTCGGCTTCCTGGCGGCCCGCGCGCTGCGCGGCCTGCCGCTGAGCCTGCCGGAAACGACGGGCGTCCCGGCGCCCATGCCGGGTGGCGTGGTGCACCGGGCAGAATGACCTGTCAGGGTCCAGACCCGCTCCGCCGACCGCGCCGGGGTGATCTCCGACGCATTAATAGAGTAGGCGAAAGGACCGAGAACCGTCTTTCGCCGGGACGGCACTCGGGTCGCCGTGCTACGAATCGGGCATGAGCGCTTCAGCCCGAATCGTTTGGACACAGCAGGATTTTCTGCACTGGGCCGATGGCCAGGACGGGAGATATGAGTTCGACGGTTTCCAGCCGGTCGCTATGACGGGTGGGACGGTCAGGCACAATCTCATCTATGTGAACATCCTCGTTGCGCTTCGCGCCCGTTTGTCCCTGGGCCGGTGCATCCCGCTGGGACCTGACACGGGCGTTGCGACCGTGGGGACCGCGGTCCGTTATCCCGATGCCTTGATCACGTGTTCTCCGTTCAAAGGTATGGACAAGACGATCGATGGCGCGGTGGCGGTGTTCGAAGTCATCAGTCCCGGTTCTGACCGCATCGATCGCATCGTCAAGGTGCGCGAATACGCGGCCGTGCCGTCGATCCTCCGCTACATCATCGTCGAGTCGGACAGCGTCGGCGCGACGCTGCTCCGCCGGGCCGATGGCTCGGCGCCCTGGACCGCGACCACGCTCACCGATGTCGATATGCTCCCGCTGCCCGAGGCCGGCATCGAGGTTCCGTTGGCCGAGTTCTATGCCGGGATCAGCTTCGGCCCTGATGCTCCGGCAGCCTGAAGCGTTTCACGCGGCCCGGGACACTGTCCTGAACTCCGGCGTGACGATCAGCAGCGGGGCGCCGTTCAAATCCTGGCCTGTCTCGACCCTCGCCTGGGTGCGGGCGTCCGCGCCCACGGTTTCGCCGGGGCGGAACACGGGGCCGTGCGTGATCACGTAGGCCGCCAGGCTGACAAGGCGGGTCTGGATCGTCCGGCGGTCCTCCTCGCTGGGCACATGGGATAGCTCCGGCAGGCCGAACGCCGACAATCCGCGGGTTTGGGCGCTCAGCGCGCCGGTATCGGAGCCCACCGACCAGTCGCACCGCACCAGGTTGTCCGGATGCAGCGGGTTGTGCGCAACGCGTTCCGCGAAATCCGCGGCCGGGTGGAACAGGCCGGACGGGCCCCAGCCGATGGCGTCGCCCTTGGCGACGCCCACCAGCGTGGCCGCGACCCGCATCGTGTTCTCCACGGCGGCGCGCCGGTCGGCCAGGTGTTCGGCAGCGTCCATCGCCGACACGACGAAATGGCTGCGCCAGGTGCGGCTCGCCTCCTGGCATCCCGGCCAGGCGGCGCGCTGCCCGGCATCGTCCGCCATATCGGCCGGCGGCGCCTGGACCGTCATCACCATGATCGGCTCGCCCCTCATCTGCAGGAAAACGGCGTCGCCACCGCCGTCTGCGGCCGGCGCCCGTTGCGTCGTCGGTCCGGTCAGATGGTGGCGCAGCCGGGTTTCGACCGCGCCGCCGACCCAACGCCACTCGGGCGCCGGGTGGGAGCAGCACACGTAACAGATCGGTCGCTGGAGCATGAGCCTTCTGCCCTCGCAGTCTCGGGGTGACGCTGAAGCCAACCAAAGACTAATGCGCAATGCCAACCGTTGCATGAGCGAAGTATTAGAGAAAGGTCAGCTTTCCCCGGGTTTTCCGATACAGTGTCGGCTGGTCAGTGCTGCATGCCCCAGCGCCGCACGGTCTTCTTCTCGATCCAGCGGAACACCAGGTTCTCCACCGCCAGCCCGATCAGGATCACGCTGAACAGCCCGGCGAACACCGCAGGGATCTCCAGCTGGTTCTTGTTCTCGAAGATGAACCACCCGAGCCCGCCGGCGCCGGACGCCACGCCGAACACCAGCTCGGCCGCGATCAGCGTGCGCCACGCGAAGGCCCAGCCGACCTTGAGGCCCGTCAGGATGCTGGGAAACGCCGCCGGGATCAGGATGGCGATCACGTAGCGGATACCCCGCAGCCCGTAGTTCCGCCCGACCATGCGCAACGTCGTCGACACCCCCAGGAACCCGGCATGGGTGTTCAGCGCGACCACCCACAGCACGGAATGCACCAGCACGAACACCAGGCTGCCGTTGCCCAGGCCGAACCACAGCAGCGCCAGCGGCAGCAGCGCTATGGCCGGCAACGGGTTGAACATGCTGGTCAACGTCTCCAGCAGGTCGTTGCCGATACGGGTGTTGATGGCCGCGACCGACAGGATGGTGGCCAGGGTCACGCCGATCGCATAGCCCATCAGCAGCACCTTGACCGAAGACCACGCGCGGTTCGGCAGCACGCCGTTCAGGATGTTGGCGAAGAAAGCCCGCATCGTGTCCGAGAAGGTGGGGAACAGCAGGTCGTTGTCGAGATACGTCGCATACAGCTGCCAGACCATGCACAGCGCCACGATCAGCGTGATCTTGCGGACCCAGGTGCGGTTCCACACCATCTCCCACGCCGGGATCGGCCGCTCGACGGCGTCGGCGCCGCTGAACTGCACGACGTCGAACTCGACATAGGGCTGGCGGGCCGCGACGGGTGCGGGGGACGTGGCGGCGCTCATGCGAACAGCAGGTCGTGGATGCGGTGCTCCAGTTGCAGCTGGACCTCCCCGTCGACGCCCGTCCGCGGCAGGCTGTCCATCTCGGCGCGGACCTGGCCCGGGTGCGGGCTCAGCAGCAGGATGCGGTTGCCCACCTTGATGGCCTCGTTGATGCTGTGGGTGACGAACAGCACGGTGAAGCGGGTGTCGTCCCACAGCCGCAGCAGCTCGTCCTGCATGGTGCGCCGCGTGAGCGCATCGAGGGCTGCGAAGGGTTCGTCCATCAGCAGGATTTGGGGCTCCATCGCCATGCCCCGGGCGATCGCGACGCGCTGCTTCATGCCGCCCGAAAGCGTGTGCGGGTAGGCCTCGGCGAACTGGTTCAGGCCGATCTTGTCGATATAGTAGTCCGCCCGCTCCTTCGCCTGCGGCCGCGGCAGCCGGCGCGTCGACAGCAACGGGAACATGATGTTGTCCCGCACGCTTTTCCACGGCAGCAGCTGATCGAACTCCTGGAACACCATCATCCGGTCCGGACCCGGTCCCACGATCTTGCGTCCACTCAGCTGGAACTCGCCTTCGACCGGATCGAGATAGCCCGCCACCGCCTTCAGCAACGTCGATTTGCCGCAGCCGGACGGCCCCAGCAGCACGAAGCGGTCCGAGGGGAACACCTGGAAGCTGACGCGGTGGGTGGCGGTGACGATCCGCTCCGTCGTGCGGTACTGCAGCGTGACGCCGCGGACGTCCAGCAACGGGACGGGCGGCGGGACGGGCAGTGGCGAGGCAGCCAACACCTGTGTGGCCGGAGACTGGTCCATTTCGCTCCCGTGATCGCGCTTGTTGGGACGTTTGTTGCGCCCCCTGTCCACTGGCGCAATGCCAGGATAGGCTTCGTCGCAATAAAAACCAATCGGGAGGACTTCACATGCTGACACGCCAGGCATTCTGGATGCTGGCCGGCCTCGCGCTGCCCGGCCTGATGGCGCCGGCCGCCCGGGCCGAGGTGAACGAGGTCCGCATCACCAAGCAGCCCGGCATCATCTACCTGGCGCCCATCGTGATGGAGCAGCAGAAGCTGATCGAGAAGGCGGCCGAGGCGCTGGGCCTGAAGGGTTTCACCGCCACGTTCATCACCTTCGGCGGCGGCGGTGCGGCGACGGACGCGCTGCTGTCGGGCGGCGTCGACATCGTGACGACGGGCGCCAGCAACATGCTCCTGCTGTGGGACCGCACGAAGGGCCAGGTGAAGGGCCTGGCCGGGTCGTCGGCGACGCCGATGTGGTTGATCAGCAACAACCCGGCCGTGAAGACGCTGCAGGACCTGAAGCCCTCCGACAAGATCGCCGTCCCCACGGTCAAGATGTCCAGCCAGGCGATCATCCTGCAGATCGCGGCGCGCAAGCTGTATGGCGACGCGCAGTTCGACCACTTCGACGCCATGACGACCACGCTGGGCCACCCGGACGCGCAGGCGGCGCTGACCAGCGGCGGCGGCATCCTGACCGGGCATTTCTCCGGCGCGCCATACCAGGCGGCGGAGGCGGCATCGCCTGGCCTGCACGTGGTCACCACCAGCGACGAGATCCTCGGCGGCCCCTACAGCAACGCCGTCTACTTCGCGACGACGAAGTTCCACGACGCCAACCCCAATGTGGTGAAGGCGTTCATGCTGGCCGCCCAGCAGGCCTCGGACTACATCGCCGCCCACCCGCGCGAGGCGTGCGAGCTGTATCTGAAGGTCACCGGCGAGAAGGGCACGGTCGACGGCATGCTGGGCCAGATCGGCGACCCGAAGACGAGTTTCTCCACCGCCCCCTTCGGCATGATGCGAGTCGCGACCCACATGGCCACGATCAAGGTGCTGAAGACGCAGCCGGCGACGTGGCAGGAGTTCTTCTTCCCGGAGGCGGCGGGGCTGCCGGGGAATTGATGCAGACGATCCAAGTAGAAGTAAGCGTTGAACCACAGAGTTCACGGAGAGCACAGAGAAGTAGGTAAGGAAGGAGGGTTTGCCGCTGAGATGCGAGCGCTTATGCCAAGTCTCTCTGACGATCACCCGTCATCGCGAGCCGCACTTGCGGCGTGGCGATTCAGGGCCGCATGCTCGGTCTTGCGGCCCTGGACTGCTTCGTCGCAAACGCTCCTCGCAGTGACGATGTCAGACCGCCAAACACTCACTTTGCAGAAAGCGCCGCGTCCACCGCGTCGCCCAGCCGGGCGACGATGGTGTCGATCTCGCCGGGACTGACGGTGTACGGCGGCGCCAGCAGGATGTGGTCGCCCTGGCTGCCGTCGATCGTGCCGGCGCCGGGGTAGACGGCGAGTTCCCGGTCCAGGGCCTCGACCTTGATGCGCTGGTTCAGCTTCAGCGCCGGGTTGAACGGCGCGCGGGTGGCACGGTCCTGCACGAACTCGATCGCCTGGAACAGGCCGCGGCCCCTGATGTCGCCGACATGGGCGTGGTTGCCCAGGCGGTCGTGCAGGCCCTGCTGCAGCCGTTCGCCCATCGCCCGCACGGTGTCCAGCAGGCCGTCGGCCTCGATCACCCGCTGCACGGCCAGTGCGGCGGCACAGGCGATCGGGTGCGCCTGGTAGGTATGGCCGTGCATGAACGCGCCGGACCCCTGGCGCAGCCGCTCGATCACATGTCCCGCGATCAGCACGGCGCCGATCTGCTGGTAGCCGCCGCCCAGGCCCTTCGCGATCACCTGGATGTCCGGCGCGATGCCCTCCTGTTCCCAAGCGTGCAGCGTGCCGGTGCGGCCCATGCCGCACATCACCTCGTCCAGGATCAGCAGCACGCCGTGCCGGTCGCAGACTGCGCGCACCGCCTGGAAATACCCGGCCGGCGCCGGCACGCAGCCGGAGGTGGCGCCCACCACGGGCTCGGCGATGAACGCCGCGACGGTGTCCGGCCCCAGGCGCTGGAACTCCCCCTCCAGCTCCGCTGCCAGGCGGGCAACGTATTCGGCCTCGGTTTCGGTGTCGTTCTGGTACCGGTAGGCGAAGGCCGGGCTGACGTGGCTGTAGGCGGGGGCCAGCAGCGGGGCGTAAAGCCGCCGCCGCGCCATGTTGCCGCCGGCCGCCAGCGCGCCCAGCGTGTTGCCGTGATAGCTCTGGCGGCGGGCGACGATGCGGTGGCGGCTGTCCTGGCCCATCTCGACGAAGCTCTGCCGGGCCAGCTTGATCGCGGCCTCGATGCCCTCGGAGCCTGATGACACGAACCATGCGTGCGTGAGCCCCCCCGGCTCATGCGCCAGCAGGTGATCGGCCAACGCCTCGGCGGGTTCCGAGGTGAAGGCGCCGGAATGCGCATAGGCCAACCGCCCGGCCTGGTGGGCGATGGCCTCGGCGAGGGCAGGGTGGCCGTGGCCCAGGCACGACACGCCGGCGCCCCCGGCGGCGTCCAGAATGCGCCGACCGTCGGCCAGATGCAGATACACGCCCTCGCCGCCGACTGCCGTGGGCGGCGCGACGTTCAGGCTGCGGTGCAGGATGTGGGTCATCGTAGGTGTTCCATGGGCTTGCAGCATGATGCAGGCGGGCCACCCGCGCCATCTCCGCCGAGCGTGCCGATGCGGACAGATGGCCGGCCTTGCCGGCGCCACGTCTCCGGCAGCGGCTGCATGGTGACGCCGTGCATTGCTATCCCGACCGGCTGCGCGCCTTGCGGATAGCCGCCACGTCTGCCAGGTCCTGGCTGCGCCCGGCGGACACCTTTGCTGCGGTCAGATCATCGCTCGAGATGAACGGCACGACCGTCTGACCGTCGGCGTCGACAGACGCTTCGACCCGGCGCGCCCACGCGTCGTCGAAATCGACGCCGCCGATTTCGGGCAATATCTCGACCATCAGGGGCGGAGTGCCCATACGGAAGAACGATCCAGGCCCCGCAAAATCAGCAGGCTTCAAGTCATCGAGCGGCGCGCCGAATTCGGCAAGCGCGCGATACAGCGTCGCCGCGTTGGCAAGATCGGGTTTGACCAGGATAATAGTTCTTTGAAGGTGTGGCCGTCATGCGCTCATGCGGAGGCCGGCCTTGCCAACGATTGGCATTCATCGGTCTTCATATCGTCGAGGGATGAATAGCGCCTGATCTGGAATTGCTCTTTTTTCTCCATCATGCAGCTCCGTCCGCTCGGCCAAGGAAACATAGCCCCATGGGTCCGCGCATGGAAGCAGGATAGGGTGGACAGCAGGAAGCCCATTCGAATTGACGCGCCGCTTCCCTGCGCCAATGCTCAACCCTATTACCACGAGCGCCCCCCATGGACTCCTCCGCCGCCCCCGGCATCCAGGCCTTCTTTCCGCCAGCCCGCCGCCCGCGCATCCGCCGCGCCGAAGGCGTGTGGTTCGAGGACACCGAGGGCAACCGCTACATGGACGCGTCCTCGGGCCCGGTCGTGTCGAACCTCGGCCACGGCAACCGCCGCGTGCTTGACGCGATGCGCGACCAGGCGGAGGCCGTCGCCTTCGCCTTCCCGATGCAGTGGGAGAGCGAGGCCAACCTCCGCCTTTCTGCCCGCCTGGCCGCCCTCGCCGGAACGGGGCTGGAGCGGGCGTTCCTCGTGTCCGGCGGGTCCGAAGCGGTCGAGACGGCGCTGAAGTTCGCCCGCCAGCACGCCGTCGTCGCGGGCCAGCCCGGCCGCTGGAAGGTGATCGGCCGCAACCCCGGCTACCACGGCGGCACGCTCGGCGCGCTGGCGGTCACCGGCGACAAGGCCGCGCACGCCCTGTATGGCCCGATGCTGCGCGCCATGCCGCTCGCCCCCGCGCCCTTCACCTACCGCGTGCCGCCGAACCATACGCCCGAGACCTACGCGCAGGCCTGCGCCGACGCGCTGGACTCGCTGATCCGCGCCGAAGGGCCGGACACCGTGCTGGCCTTCATCATGGAGCCGGTGGGCGGCCTGGCGACCGGCGCGCTGGTGGCCCCCGATGCCTATTACGCCGCCATCCGCGACATCTGCACCCGGCACGGCGTGCTGCTGATCTTCGACGAGGTCATGTCCGGCGCCGGCCGCACCGGCGCATTCCTGGCCGCCGAGCACTGGCCCGCGGCGCGGCCGGACCTGGTGGTGCTCGCGAAGGGCATCACCGCCGGCTACACCCCGATGGGCGCGGTGCTGGCCCCCGCCGCCATGGCCGACCGGGTGCGCGACGCCGGCGGCTTCATGAACGGCTTCACCTACTTCGCCAACCCGCTGTCCTGCGCCATCGGCGCCGCCGTGCTGGACGAGCTGATCGAGCGCGACCTGATCGGCAATGCCGCCCGCATGGGCGCCCGGCTGCGGGCCGCACTGCTGGCCATCGCCCGAACCAGCCCCATCGTCGGCGACGTCCGCGGCAAGGGCCTGCTGCTGGCCATCGAGCTGGTGGCCGACAAGGAGGACAAGCGCATGATCCCGCTGGAGCGGATGGCCCCGTACCGGATGCAGGCGCTGGGGCTGGAACACGGCCTGGCGCTCTACTGCCGCCGCACCGGCGGCGGCGCCTTCGGCGACTGGATCATGATCTCGCCACCGTTGATCGTGACGGAGGCTGAAACCGACGAGCTGGCCCGGCGCCTCGCCGCCACGCTGGACGCCTATGCCACGGAATTGCGGCGCGACGGGGTGCTGGGATGACGGCGCCGCTGATCGGCTACACCGACCGCTTCTCCGCCCGCCCCGGCGAGACCTTGGCGGTGAAGGTCTCCAGCCAGCTGCCCGGCCCATTCGCCGCGGCCCTGGTCCGCATCCGCAGCGCCGACCCGAACCCCGCCGGCGCCGGCATGCGGATCCAGCCGGTGACCGGCCTCGGCACGCATCCCTCGGTGTTCCAGCCGATCCAGCTCGGCTCCTGCGGGATCGTCGTCCTGCCGCACCCGGCCGCCCTGCCGGACCCCTGCACGCTGGTGGTGCGCGTCCAGCCCCGCATGCTGGACGGCCGTCCGCAGACGGTGCTCGACATCGACGGCCTGCGCTTGCTCGTTGGGCCCGGCGGCGCAGAGCTGGTCGCCGCCGACGAGGTCTGCGCCGTCGATGCGCCGATGGTCGAAGGCCGCTGGTACGAGCTGCGCTGCCTGTTCCAGGCCGGCCGCGCGACCCTGCGCCAGACCGCGCTGGCGCCCACGTGGGGCGCCGCGGACAGCGGGCAGGCCGAAGGCGCCTGCGCCCCGCCCACGCTGCACCGCCTGCTGTTCGGCGCACGCGCCGCCGGCGCCGGCTGGACGGACGTGCTGGACGGCCGCATCGAGGACCCCGCCATCCTGCCCGGCCTGCACGCCGGCGCAGCGCCCATCGACCCCGGCGCGCAACCGGTCTTCGCCTGGTGGGACTTCTCCTGCGGCATCGACACCATCGCCTTCCCCGACCACGGCCCGCACGCCTGGCACGGCGCGTTCCGCAACCTGCCGACCCGCGGCGTCCGCGGTTCCCGCTGGGCGGGCGCCGAGATGTGCTGGCGCCACGCGCCGCGCGACTACGCCGCCGTGCACACCCATGCCGACGACCTCTATGACTGCGAATGGGCCACCAGCTTCGTGTTCCACGTGCCCGCGGACCTCCGCAGCGGCGTCTACGGCATCCATCTGGAATGCGACGGCGCCCAAGACACGATCCCCATCTGGATCCTGCCGCCCAAGGGCGCCGTTACGGCCCCCATCGCCTTCCTGGCCAGCACCTTCACCTACCAGGCCTACGCGAACCACACCCGGTTCAACGTCGATGACGCCTACCGCGCCCGCCGCGCCGCGTGGGGCGCCTATCCGCACAACCCCGACGAGCACGCCGAGTACGGCATGAGCACCTACAACCGCCACCCCGACAACACCGGCATCTGCCTGTCGACGATGCGCCGCCCCATCCTGACGATGCGGCCCGGCTTCCTCACCTTCAACGACGCCAGGGGCTCCGGACTGCGCCACTTCCCCGCCGACAGCCACCTGACCGACTGGATGGAGGGCGCCGGCTTCGCCTTCGACGTGATCACCGACCACGACCTGGACGCCGAGGGGCTGGACCTGCTGCAAGGCTACAAGGTGGTCATCACCGGCAGCCATCCGGAATACCACACCCCCGCCACGCTGGACGCCCTGCAGGCCTACACCACCGGGGGCGGCCGCCTGAT
>JAYUCA010000235.1:0-2081 GCA_043740535.1 Rhodospirillales bacterium
TGGCGGGTGCATGGTCGCAATCGCGATGCAGGCCTACAGTCTAAGGGATCATGCCCCGCGCCGCCCCCACTGCCGAACTGTTCTCGGGCGACACCGGCCCGCGCCCGCTTGCCGAGCGGCTGCGGCCGGCCTCGCTGCCGGAGATCGTCGGCCAGGACCATTTGCTCGGCCCGGCCGGCACGCTGACGCGCATGCTGGAGCGCGGCGCGCTGGCGTCGCTGATCCTGTGGGGACCGCCCGGAGTCGGCAAGACGACCATCGCCCGGCTGCTGGCGGATGCGGCCGGGCTGCATTTCGTGGCGTTGTCTGCGGTGTTCTCGGGCGTCGCGGACCTGAAGCGCATCTTCGAGGAGGCCGCCCGCCGCCGTGCCGCCGGGCAGCGCACGCTGCTGTTCGTCGACGAGGTGCACCGGTTCAACCGGGCGCAGCAGGACGGTTTTCTTCCTGTGGTCGAGGACGGCACCATCGTGCTGGTCGGCGCCACGACGGAGAACCCGAGCTTCGCGTTGAACGGCGCGCTGCTGTCGCGCTGCCAGGTGCTGGTGCTGCGCCGGCTGGACGATGCGGCGCTGGACCGGCTGATCGTCCGCGCCGAATCGGAGGCCGGGCACGCGCTGCCGCTGCTGCCGGAGGCGCGTGTCGCGCTGTGCGCGATGGCGGATGGGGATGGGCGGTATCTGCTGAACATGGCGGAACAGTTGCTGGCGATGCCGCCGAGCGAGCCGCTCGACCCGGCCGGCCTTGCGGAGGTGATCGGCCGGCGGGCGGCGCTGTACGACAAGGACCGGGAGGAGCATTTCAACCTCATCTCCGCCCTGCACAAGTCGCTGCGCGGGTCCGACCCCGATGCCGCGCTGTACTGGTTCCAGCGCATGATCGCCGGGGGGGAGGACGCGCGGTATATCGCCCGCCGGCTGGTGCGCTTCGCGTCGGAGGACATCGGGCTCGCGGACCCGCAGGCGCTGGTGCAGGCGATGGCGGCGTGGGAGGCGTATGAGCGGCTCGGCAGCCCGGAGGGGGAGCTTTGCATCGCGCAGGCGATCGTCTACCTGGGCACGGCGCCCAAATCGAACGCGCTGTACATGGCGGCGAAGGCCTCGGCCAAGGCGGCCCGGGCGACCGGCAGCCTGATGCCGCCCGCGCATATCCTGAACGCGCCGACCAAGCTGATGAAGACGCTGGGCTATGGCAGCGGCTACGACTACGATCATGACGCTGAGGACGGGTTCTCCGGCCAGGATTATTTCCCGGACGGCATCGCGCGGACGGCGTATTATCGCCCCGGAGACCGCGGGTTCGAGCGGGAGCTGGGCAAGCGCCTGGCGCATTGGAGCACACTGCGCGTGGCAAAGAATGATTGAGCTGCGCACCATCACGGACGACGAGGCCGAAATCCGGCTGGACCGCTGGTTCCGGCGGCATTTCCCCGGCGTCACCCAATCCGCGATCCAGAAGGCCTGCCGCACCGGGCAGATCCGCGTCGATGGCAAGCGCGCCGAGGCGTCGCTGCGCCTGGCGCCCGGGCAGGCCGTGCGGGTGCCGCCGCTGCCCACCGGGCCGGCCCCGCTGCCCGACACGCCGCAGCACATGCTCATCGACCCGGCGATCCGGCGCGAGCTGCAGCAGATGATCCTGTACCAGGACGAGCACCTGTTCGTGCTGGACAAGCCGCATGGCCTGGCCGTGCAGGGCGGCCCCGGCATCAAGAAGCACCTGGATGGCATGCTGGACGGGTTGCGGGACGAAGGGGGGCCCCGGCCCCGCCTGGTGCACCGGCTGGACCGCGACACGTCGGGCATCCTGGTGCTGGCGCGCACCCCCGGCACGGCCGCGAAGCTGGCGGCGGCGTTCCGCGGGCGGGATGTGCAGAAGACCTACTGGGCCGTCGTCGCCGGCCGCCCCGTGCCGGTGGAGGGGCGCATCGACCTGCCGCTGCTGAAATACGAGGGCGCGCGCGGCGAGCGCAGCGTACCGGCCGCGCGCGACGACGAGGACGCGCAGCGGGCGGTGACGGATTACACGACCATCGATCACGCCGGGCAGAAGCTGGCCTGGATGGAACTGAGCCCGGTGACAGGGCG
>JAYUCA010000236.1:0-10028 GCA_043740535.1 Rhodospirillales bacterium
AAGGTGCAAAGAGTTCTCGGCACTCATCAGCCTCGCTTTCACGGGCAATCTCTTGTGGGTTATACCGCAGGGCTCGGGCTGCTCAGCGAGCGGATGAACATAATCCACGCCGTGTGGGTCGACGATGACGACCTGAAACTCATCGCTGACTCCGGGGCCACAATCGCTCACAACCCGGTAAGCAATCTGCGGCTCGGGAGCGGTGTCGCTCCCTTCAGGAGAATGAAAGACCTGGGTATTCCGGTGGCTCTCGGCGTTGACGAGGCAATCTGCGACGACTCCGTAAATATGTGGGGCGTCGCCTGCGCCTCGGTGCCGCCCGCGCCGGCGTTGATCTCCAGGAACGCGTCGCGCATGTCCGCCTCGCCCGACAGCAGGCTCTCGATCTCCTGCCGCTTGGCCTCGACCATCAGCACCCGCAGGCTCGCCAAGCCGTCCGCGACCATTCCGGCATCGCTCTCCGCTTCCGCCATGCCGATCAGCTCGGTGGCATCGGCGGCATCCTGCTCCAGCGTTCGCAGCCCCTCGATCGCGCTGGCGAGCCTGTTGCGTTCGCGCATCAGCTCCTGCGCGGCCGCGGCGTCGTTCCACAGCGCCGGGTCTTCGGATTTATGGTTCAGCTCTTCCAGGCGCGCATTGGCGGCATCCCAGTCAAAGATGCCTCCTCAGCAGCGCGAACGACTGCTTGAGCTGGGTGTTCACGGCGTCGGATTCGGTGGACATGATGCTCTACTTAAGAAAGCCGCCGCTAGAGCATGATCGCTTCAGGTAGACGAAGCGATCAAGCGCTAGCTTGTTGATTGAGAACGCGGAACCTCGTTTCAGGTCCAAGCAACCTGAAACGATACCGCTCTAATACAAGCCGCCTACGCCGCTGTCGATCCCGATGCCGGGGCCGCGGGCGCTGACGGCCACGTCCTCCGGCGCCTCGCCGCCGCCGATCGTGCCCTGGCTCACCCCCGGTTCCTGCCCCGGCTTGAACGCGTCCGTCACCCGGCCGCCGCCGCTGTCCCACGCCGCCATCCTCAACCCCTCCGGCATCCGGAACGCCAGCGCCGGCCGGCCTTTCAGCGCGACCGCCATGAAGTCGTGCCAGATCGGCGCCGACACCGAGCCGCCCGTCTCCTTGTCCCCCAGGCTGGTGTTGTCGTCGAACCCGATCCATACCGCCGTCACCAGGTCCGCCGTGAAGCCCACGAACCACGCGTCGTTGAAGTCCTGGCTGGTTCCGGTCTTCCCCGCGATCGGCCTGTTCAACCCCGCCCCGGCTGCGAACCCGGTGCCCCGCGCCACCACGCCCTGCATCATCGTCACCACCTGGAACGTGCTTTGGGGGTCGGCGATCTGCTTGCGGTTGTCGATCAGCACCGGCGGCTTGGCCGGGTCGTCGCAGCCCCGGCACTCGACGCTCTGCGCCCGCCAGATCACCTTGCCGGTCCGGTCCTGCACCGAATCGACCAACGACGGCAGCACCTCCTTGCCCCCCATCGCCAGCCCGGCGTAGGCCGAGGCCTGGCGCAGCACCGTCGTCTCCACCGCGCCCAGCGCCGCCGGCAGCACCTTTGGCATCCCGTCCACCACATGGAACGCGATCGCGTTCTGCGCCACCGCGTCCATGCCGACCTTCTCGGCCAGCCGCACTGTCACCAGGTTCAATGACTTCTCCAGCGCCAGCCGGATCGGCGTCGGCCCGTTGAACTGCCCGCCGTAATTGCTCGGCCGCCACTGGCCGGCCGCCCCCAGATTCTGCACATAGGGCGCGTCGAGCACCCGCTGGCTGGGCGACAGCCCCGCCTCCATCGCCGTCAGATACACCATCGGCTTGAACGAGCTGCCCGGCTGCCGCTGCGCCTGCGTCGCCCGGTTGAACTGGCTCGCCTCGAAGCTCCAGCCGCCGGACATCGCCAGCACGCGCCCCGTCGACGGATCCAGCGAAACCAGCGCCCCCTGCACCAACGGAATCTGCCGCAGCGCCAGGCGTTCCGGCCGCGCCGCCGCCTTCCCCTGCGCGGGCATGGCGGCCAGCGGCTCGATCATGACGACGTCGCCCACCTGCACCACGTCGGTCATCCGCCTGGGCGCCGGCCCCAGCTTGCCCGCCCGCACCGGCCGCGCCCACGACGCCTCGGGCATGAACAGCGACCCGGCCTTCATCACCGTCGCCGCCGCCTGGCCGGGCGCACGGTCCATCCAGCTCAGCTTCGCCTCGTCGTTCGTCATGTCCAGCACGACCGCCAGCCGCCAGTCCGCCAGCATCCCGGCCGGCCGCGCCACCGCCGGCAGCTTCGTGGCCCACCCCTGCTTCAATGCAGCGCCGCCATCCAGATGCGCCACCGGCCCGCGCCAGCCGCCATGGCTGCGGTCATAGCTCGTCAGCCCCTTGCGCAGCGCCTCGTCGGCCGCCGCCTGCAACGCCGGGTCGAGGCTGGTGCGGATGACGTAGCCGCCCTGGGTCGTCGTGTCGGCGCCGAACCGGTCGATCAGCTGCCGGCGGACCTCCTCGCCGAACCATTCGGCGCCAGCCACCGTTTCCGGCCGCCGGAACACCGCCGGCTGCAACGCCGACGCCTTCGCCTGCGCCGCCTGCTCGCCGGTGATGGCGCGGTCGTCGGCCATGCGGTCCAGCACCCAGTCCCGCCGGGCCTTGGCCGCCTCGGCGAAGCGGAACGGGTTGTAGTTGTTCGGCGCCTTCGGCAGCGCCGCCAGGAACGCTGCCTCGGGCAGCGTCAGCTCATCCAGCGGCTTGTTGAAATACGCCTGCGCGGCCGAGGCCACCCCATACGCCTGCAGCCCCAGGTAAATTTCGTTCAGATACAGCTCCAGCACCTGGCCCTTCGGCATCGACTGGTCGATGCGCACCGCCAGGATCAGCTCCTTCACCTTCCGCGCGATCGAAACCTCGCTGCCCAGCAGCATGTTCTTCGCGACCTGCTGCGTGATCGTCGATGCCCCGATCGGCCGCTTGCCCTGGCCATATTGCAGCACGTCCGTCCAGCCCGCCCGCGCGATCGCCAAAGGGTCGACGCCGCGATGGGTCCAGAACTTCTGGTCCTCGGCGGAAATGAACGCCTGCTTGACCATGTCCGGAATGGCCGACACCGGCACGAACACCCGCCGCTCCGTCGCCAATTCGGCGATCAGCCGCTCGTCGCCGGCGTAGACGCGGCTCATCACCCGCGGCTGGTAGTGGCGCAGGCTGTCCAGCGTCGGCAGGTCTGCCGCGTATCGCTCGTAGGTGTGCCACCCGAACGCCGCCGCCCCCAGCCCGCCGATCACCGCGACCGCCATCGTGGCGCCGAACACGGCGCGCACGACGCGGAACCGCCGCTTCGGCTTCGCCGCCCGGGTCTTCGGCGGCGGCATGCTGGCGCGCGCCATCGGTGCGGCAGGCTCCGGCGGAGTCACGTCGTGCCGCCTGAAATCATGTGGATCACGCATGTCATCACCCCGCCGCCACCCGGACCGCCCGGTTGCCCGCGGCAAGATACGCTTCGACCGCTTGCTTCAGCGCCCCCGCCACGCGCGACCGGTGATCCGATCGACGCAACGCAGCCTCGTCCAATTGGTTCGACATGAATCCCATTTCAACCAGCACGCTGGGCACATCGGCCGCTTTCAACACCGCGAAAGCAGCGTGCCGGGCCGGATTCTGCAACAGGCCGACGCTGCCCTGCAACGTGCCGACCAGCCGCGCCGCGACCCGCGCCGACCCCTGCCGAGTCTCCTGCCGTACCAGGCTCGCCAGGATCTGCGCCACATCCGGCGCCACGTGGCCCAGCCCGGGGCCGAACCGGTCCGCGCTGTTCTCCCGCGCCGCAAGCGCCGCCGTCTGCGGGTCCGAAGCCGTCCCCGACAAGGTGTAGACGCTGGCGCCCCGCACCGCATGGTCGCCGATCGCATCCGCGTGCATCGACATGAACAGTGCTGCGCCATGCCGCTGCGCGATCGCCACCCGGTCCGGCAGCGGGATGAAGATGTCCTGCGTCCGGGTCAGCGCGACACGGCAGCGCCCCCCGGCCTCCAACTGCCTCTTCAGTTCCATCGCCGCCGCGAATGCGACATGCTTTTCATACGTGCCGGACACGCCGATGGCCCCCGGATCCTTACCGCCGTGCCCGGGATCCAGCATCACCAGCGGCAACGGCGGCTTCGCACGACCCGGAAGCCCCGCCGCCGGCGCCTTGGCGGAAGCGGCAGCCGGCAGCCCAGCCACAGCGGCCAGCAACAGGCGACGCGAGATCGTCACGGGATACGACATGATCCTCACATATCACATTAAGCAGCGAAGCGTATCGTGCAGCCGCCGCGTGGCGGCTTTATGGTGCTGATGGACCGGTCCGAAACAGACAGGCTTGCGGCCCCACGCAGTTTCGGTCATGGTCCAGGGCGTTCCGGTGCCGCAGCCCCGGCCCAACCGTGCCAGCCCCGCATCCATGGACGCGGCGCTACTGCCGGATCGGGCCCCTGCGTCACTGCCCGCGCCGCGCGCTCGCGCGCCGGGGCTCGTTCGCCCCACCTGGGCGGCGTCGGCAGGCCCAGGCCCGCAGGCGCCACCCAACCTTTGCCAGGGTTTGCATGCCAAGCGTCGTGCCCGCGTTCAGCCTTTCCGAACCCGTTGTCCCACGCGCAACCTCTGGTGAGCCGTCCTCACGCCTTTCCCGCAGCCGCTGCCGCCGTCAAGGCACGAGCACGCGCGCGGATTTCCGGAGTTCCACACCCCATGACGAAGCGTATGTTGATCGACAGCACCCACGCGGAAGAAACCCGCGTGGTGGTCCTGGACGGTAACCGCCTCGAAGACTACGACGTCGAAACCTCGACCAAGCAGCAGCTCAAGGGCAATATCTACCTCGCCAAGATCGTCCGCGTGGAGCCCAGCCTCCAGGCGGCCTTCGTCGAGTTCGGCGGCGGACGCCATGGCTTCCTGGCCTTCGGCGAGATCCACCCGGATTATTATCAAATCCCCGTGGCCGACCGGAAGCGCCTGCTCGAACTGCAGGAAGCCGAGGCGCGTGAGGAGGAGGAGGAGGAGGAACGCCAGGCTGCCCGGCAGGAACGCGGGGAGGCCGCATCGTCCCGCGCCCCCGCCCACCGCGTTGCCGAGCCGGACACCCAGCCCGACGAGCCCGGCGAAACCATAGCCGAATCCCACCAGGATGACCCGGCGGCCGCGGCGGAAGACCACCCCGCCGCCCCGGTCGACGCCGTAGCCCAGCCCGCCACCATCGCCCAGGACATCATCTCCGGCCCCGCCGAACCCCTGCCGGCCTTCGAAGGCGCCGACCCGGGACCGGAAGCCGCAGAGCCCGCCCTGCACGAAACCGCGGCCGAGCACGGACAAGCCATCCCTGAGCCGCCGGCCGCCGCGGACCCGGACCACGACGACACAGCCCCCCCGGTCGATGCCGAACACGCCGAATCCGTCGACCTGATCCCAGCGTCGGAGCCGCCCGAGAACATCGGCGGCGAGCACGACACCGAGGACCAGCAGGACCGCCGCGCCCCCACCCGCTTCATGCGCAACTACAAGATCCAGGAGGTCATCCGCCGGCGCCAGATCCTGCTGGTGCAGGTCGTCAAGGAAGAACGCGGCACCAAGGGCGCAGCGCTGACCACCTACATCTCGTTGGCCGGCCGCTTCTCCGTGCTGATGCCGAACTCGCCCCGCGGCGGCGGCATCTCCCGCAAGATCACCTCGGCCACCGACCGCCGCCGCCTGAAGGAAATCACCTCCGAGCTAGACCTGCCGCGCGGCATGGGCCTGATCGTCCGCACCGCGGGCGCCAACCGCCCGAAGCCCGAGATCCTGCGCGATTGCGAATACCTGCTCAATCAGTGGGACCAGATCCGCGACCTCACCATGAAAAGCATGGCGCCCTCGCTGATCTACGAGGAAGCCAGCCTGATCAAGCGCGCCATCCGCGACGTCTACTCCCGCGATGTCGAGGAAATCCTGGTCGACGGCGAGGACGGCTGGCGCGCCGCCCGCGACTTCATGCGCATGCTGATGCCCGCCCACGCGAAAAAGGTGCAGCTGTGGCGCGACCCGCAACCGCTGTTCGCCAAGGCGCAGGTCGAAAGCCAGCTCGACGCGATGCTGCAGCCCACGGTGCAGCTCCGCTCCGGCGGCTACCTGGTCATCAACCAGACCGAGGCGCTGGTCGCCATCGACGTCAACTCCGGCCGCAGCACGCGTGAGCGCGGCATCGAGGAGACGGCGCTCCGCACGAACCTCGAAGCCGCGGAGGAGGCGGCGCGCCAACTCCGCCTGCGCGACCTGGCCGGGCTGATCGTGATCGACTTCATCGACATGGAGAGCCGGCGCAACAACACCGCCGTCGAGAAGAAGCTGAAGGACGCGCTGAAGGACGACCGGGCGCGCATCCAGGTCGGCTCCATCAGCCATTTCGGCCTGATGGAGATGAGCCGCCAGCGCCTGCGCCCGTCGCTCGCCGAAACCAGCTTCGTCCCGTGCATCCATTGCGGCGGCACCGGCCACATGCGCAGCACCGAGAGCGCAGCCCTGGCCGTGCTGCGCGCCATCGAGGACGAGGGCGGCAAGCGCCGCGCCGCCGAGATCGTCGTGCACGTGCACGGTTCGATCGCGCTGTACATCCTCAACCACAAGCGGGTCCGCCTGTCCGAGATCGAGCAGCGCTTCGGCCTGCACGTGACCTTCGACGCCGACCAGACGCTGATCCCGCCGCAGATGCGCATCGAGAAGATCCGTTCGATGACCGCCGACGAGGCCGCGATGCCGGTGGCGCAGCTGCCGCCCCCCGAGACGCTGGACGATGCCGACGCCGACGAGGAGGTGATGGAGGCCGACTCCGTCGTCGCCGACACGGATGCCGAGGACGACGACGCCGAACGCCCCGGCGAGACGCCCGAAGAAGGCGACCAGCGCAAGCGCCGCCGCCGTCGCCGCCGTGGCGGCCGCCGCGACGATGCGGCCCCGGCCGCGGACGCAGCACAAGCCGAACCCGGTCCGGACGGCGCGCCCGCCGAGCCTTACGCCCCCGGGGCGACAGGGTCCGACGACGCTGCGGACGCCGTCGCAGCCGAAGGCGAAACCACCCCCACCGCCGGCGAGACGACCGATGACGGCATGACGGCCGACGGCGAACGCAAGCGCCGCGGCCGCCGCGGTGGCCGCCGCCGCCGGCGCGATCCCGCCGCCGGCGAGGCCGAGGCCCCCGACGCCCCAGAATACGGGCCAGAATCCGGGACAGAATCCGGGCCCGCGTCTGGGCCCGCGTCCGGGCCAGCCCCCGAGCCGGCGCCCGAGTCCGGACCCTACGTGCCGGCCTACGTCGGCCCCACCCCCGCCGACCCCTTCGGCGCCGGCAGCAACGCCTTCTCGTTCTTCGACGCCGTCGAAGAGGCCGAGCAGGCCAAGGTGATGGAACGGGTCACCATCACGCCAGCCCCCGTGCACGAGCCCGAGGCTGCGCCTGCGATACCTGCGATGGCCGAAACACCCGTGCATGAGGCGGAAGTCCCGGCGCCCGACGCCCCGGCCCCAGTGGCGGCCGCCGTCGAACCCCCGCCCGAGCCGCAACCCCCGTCGGTTGGCCCCGCCACCGTCCCGATCCTGGTCGGCGAAACCGAAGCCTCCGCGGGCGAAAAGAAGCGTGGCTGGTGGCGGCGCTGACCCGTCACTTTCACATCCTGCAGCGGCATGTCGCACCGTGACACGTCATCCCCGGGCCTTTCTTGACCCGGGGATGACGTCGTGCAGCGCGCCGAGCTTGACCCGGCCATCCACGCGGCTCCGCAAGCAAAGCCAACTGAAGTTAAGGCCTCAAACGCCCAAGTTTCGTGCTGTTCGACCGCGTGGATCGCCGGATCAAGTCCGCCGATGACCTGGAAAGACTCAGTAGCGGGAACCGGACAACCGTGGCGTGGCTCCGGCCAGCAGTCCAGCGCGGCCAGACCCGATCCATCGGTCCCTGGATCGCTTCGCAAGGGCTCGCGATGACGAGTCATTACTTGATGTCGTTTGTATAAGGAGCATCCAGCATGAAGGTTTTCCTGACCGCGATCATAGCCGTCATGGTCGTCGCCGCCGCCTCGCAAACCCTGCTGGCGGGCCTGGTGCAGGAGAGTTCGGAACGCGCGTATTCCACGCCCGCCGCCCGGCCCTGACGCGGTACCGTCCTCGACCTGAAAGCCGCCCCTATTCCGCCGGCGGCGCGCCCAGCGCCCCCTCCGGCGGCGCCAGCGCCTGGGCCTCCATCTCCTGCACCCACAGGCTGTGATGGTCCCGCGCCCAGCCCAGATCGACATGCCCCGTCGACATTGCCTCGAACGAGCCCGGCACCCCGATCGTGCCCAGGTAGATATGCCCGATGATCACCGCCACCATCAGCGCCGCAATCACCGAGTGCAGGATCTGCATCGCCTGCATCCCCGTCACGTCGAACGCATAGAACGGCGTCAGCAGCGCCACGCCAGTCAACGAGATCGCGCCGCCGCCCAGCACGGCGATCCAGTAGATCATCTTCTGCCCGGCGTTGAACTTGCGCGCCGGCGGATGCGGCCCGCCGAACATGCCGCCGCCCGCCTTGATCCACACGATGTCCAGCCGGCTGGGCAGGTTGTTCCACAGCCATTGCACCGTCATCACGGCAAGCCCGGCCATGAACGCGAAACCGACCGAGTTGTGCGACAGCTTCGCCAACGCCGACAGGTCCGAGAAAGCGCCCTCGCCCACCAGCGGCAGTAGCAGCGCACGCCCGAACACCAGGTTCAGCCCGGTCACCGCCAGCCATAGGAACGACACCGCGGTCGACAAGTGGATGAATCGCTCGAACCACGTGAACCGCTTGATCTTGCGCCCCGCCGGGTCCGGCTCGTAGCCCATGGGCCCCGCGAACACATACATCGCCGCCATCGCACCGAGCGCCACGACGATCAGCGCCGCGTCGAACCACGGCTGCACCCGCGTGCGGATGTCCCGGAACTCGCGCCCCAGCGGCTGGACCAGCACGCCCCCCTTCTGGTCGGGGATGTGCACGAACCCCTCGATCTTGCCCGGCGGCAGGTCCCGCTGCTGGTTCAACGTGCGCTCCAGCGCCGCGCGGTCCGCGGTGGGCCGGTTGTCGGGCAGTTCCACCGCCACGGCGGCGGCGCCCAGGACGAAGGTGACGATCAACGCCAGCAGAAGCCGCATCATGCCGCTCATACCGTCGGGCTGTCGCGATAGGCCGTCGACCAGCCCCAGGCGCCGGACCCGTAGCCGCGCTTCAGCACCCGCTCCTTGTAGATGGCGCCGATCGTGGCGCCGTCGCCGGCCAGCAATGACCGGGTGGAGCACATCTCGGCGCAGATCGGCAGCTTGCCCTCGGCCAGCCGGTTGCGGCCGTATTTGACGAACTCGGCCGGAGTGTTCTCGCCCGAGGGGCCGCCGGCGCAGAAGGTGCACTTGTCCATCTTGCCGCGCGTGCCGAAGTTCGTCTTGCTCGGGAACTGCGGTGCGCCGAACGGGCAGGCGTAGAAGCAGTAGCCGCAACCGATGCACTGGTCCTTGTTGTGCAGCACGATGCCGTCCGCCGTCTGCACGAAGCAGTTCACCGGACACACCGAGGCGCAGGGCGCGTCGGTGCAGTGCATGCAGGCCATGGACACCGACAGCTCGCCGGGCTCCCCGTCGTTCAGCGTGACGACGCGGCGGCGGTTGATGCCCCAGGGCACCTCGTGCTCGTTCTTGCAGGCGGTGACGCAGGCGTTGCAGTCGATGCAGCGCTCCGCGTCGCACAGGAACTTCATCCGGGCCATGTCAGCGCCCCCTCTCGTTGCTGGTCATGCCGCTTCGACCCGGCACAGCGTCACCTTGGTTTCCTGCATGTGCGTCACCGCGTCATACCCGTAGGTCGTCAACTGGTTGACCGCGTGGCCCAGCACGATCGGGTCCAGCCCCGGCGGATACTTGCCCCGGTTGTCCACGCCCGCGGTCATGCCGCCGAAGTGGAACGGGATGAACACCACCCCCGGTCCCGTGCGGTTGCTGACATGAGCGCGAAACC
>JAYUCA010000237.1:0-2247 GCA_043740535.1 Rhodospirillales bacterium
TCAAGCCCCGTCCGGTTACATTCCATTGAGGACACGGTTGACGAGGGCTGGCCTCAGATTTCCAGCAGCTTGTCCGGCAGCTCGTCGCGCTTCAGGGCGCCGGGCGGGAAATGTTCGGCGAGGACCGCGCCACAGCGTTCGATCGCCGCCACGAAGCCGTCGCCGGGGCGCCCGTCCTTGACCGCGGCGACGAGCGCCCGGACCGCGTCGTCCCACACGTCGGACGACACCCTGTCGTTGATCCCGGCGTCGGCGACCACCTCTACGTAGCGCTCGGCTGTCGACGCAAAGATGAGCACACCCGTGCGGTGTTCCGTCGTGGCGATGCCCTGAACGTGGAACTGGCGCATTGCCTCGGCATGCGCCCGGTCATGCCTGGCCCGGCGCGGCACGATCCGGAACCGGAGCGCGGGCTGCGACAATACGAAGGTGCCCAGCAGGAAGGCGATGATCTGCAACAGGTAGACGACCGGGGCCGACCAGGCCGTGAAATAAAGGAACGGGAGCGGCACGAACATGGCTGCGGCCGCCGCCCATGCGACCGGGACCAGGCGATAGTCGCTGGAATGCCGTGCGATGACGCAGAAGATCTCCCCGGACGTGCGGGCCTCGGCAGTCCGGATCGCTGCGGTCACGCGCAGCCTGTCGTCGTCGCTGATCATCGGCTTCCCCTCACCAGCTTCCCGAGCTTCCGCCGCCGCCGAACGACCCGCCGCCGCCCGAGAACGACGACGACCTGTTGCCGGAGGAGCCTCCCCGGCCGGAAAGCGCAACCACGAACAGGACCTGCATGATGCCCCGGCAGGCAGCGCCCCCGCTTACGGCGCAGAAGATCAGCAGCCCGACCCCGAACACCCCAAGCATGATCATCGGCCAGACCGGGCCGTTCGCGTTCGACCCGGCGGGTGCGGCCTGCCCTGCCGCCCGCGGCACGGTCCCGGCGTCGGCCCGGAGCAGCTGGGCGATTTGGGCGCTGCCGTTCTTGATCCCGAGCGCGAAATCGCCTGCCCGGAAGGGGGGCAGGATCGTGTTCTCGATGATCAGCTTTGTCGCGGCGTCCGTCAGCGTGCCTTCCAGGCCGTAGCCGACCTCGATCCGGACCTTGCGTTCCGCGGCGGCCACGATCAGCAGAACGCCGGAGTCCTTATCCTTCTGCCCGATCTTCCATTGGCGGCCGAGCTGGTAACCGTAGTCCTCGATCGTGGTCCCCTGAAGCGACGGCAACGTCACGACGACCAGCTGGTCCGTCGTCTTCGCCTCCAGGTCCGCAAGATCAGACGTCAGGGCCGAACGGTCTTCCGACGACAGCAAGTTGCCCCCATCCACGACACGCCCGGTGAGCGCCGGGAACGTCAGCGTCGTGGCCGCCGGGGCCTGGGCGAGGGCACCCCCCGCGAGGCAAGCCCAGGCAATCAGCGCGAACGCCAGGCGGCGGATCACCTGCCAGACCCTCAGAACTTGACGGCGGGGGCCGTTTTCACGCTGTTGGCGACCGTGAACTCCTCCATGGGCTTGTTACTGGAGTAGAAGATTTTCGCCCAGAACGAGCCGGGGAACGTCTTCAGCTCGGTGTTGTAGACGCGCACGGCCTCGATGTAGTCGCGCCGGGCGACGGCGATGCGGTTCTCGGTGCCTTCGAGCTGGGATTGCAGCGCAAGGAAATTCTGGTTGGACTTCAGGACCGGGTAGGCCTCCTGGATGGCCAGAAGCCGCCCGAGCGAGCCCGACAGCTGCGCCTGCGCCTCCTGGAACTTCTTGAAGGTCTCCGGGTCGTTGATGGTGCTCGCGTCGACCTTAATCGACGTCGCCGCGGCGCGCGCCGACGTCACCGCCTCCAACACGCCGCTCTCCTGCTTGGCGAAGCCTTTCACCGTCTCGACAAGGTTGGGAATGAGGTCGGCACGCCGCTGGTATTGGTTCAGCACCTCGGACCACTTGGCCTTCGCCTGCTCCTCGTATGTCGGGATGTTGTTGTAGCCGCAGCTCGTCAGAAGCAGGCTGAGCAGGGGCAGGAGGACGGCGATACGAAAGGGGCGCGAGACGCGCGAGAGGGAGCCGGACATGGTGGTTCTCCGAATGGGGATGCGGGTCACAGGCGGGCGGCCCGCAGGCGCAAGGCGTTGGCGATGACGGATACCGAACTCAGCGACATCGTAAGCGCGGCCACCACGGGGCTGAGCAGGATGCCGAAGGTCGGGTAGAGCACGCCCGCAGCCACCGGGATGCCGATGGCGTTGTAGGCGAAGG
>JAYUCA010000238.1:0-9239 GCA_043740535.1 Rhodospirillales bacterium
GCCCGTGGCTGCACGACGGTGAGCGCCGCGTGCTGATGGCCGGCATGGTCGGCAGCCGCCAGGGCTGGGTCGAGGCGCCCTATCTGCCCTGCCCGGCCGATCTGGCGGCGCTGGCAGCCGCCGCGATCCCCGTTCCCTTCGATGGCGCGGAGGTCCGCCTGCTCCCCGGCCTGTCGGCCATCGACGCCGCGGGCACACCGGAGGTGATGCGCGGTGAAGAGGTGCAACTCGCCGGCATCCTCGACCGCATCGGCCCTGACGCCCTGGTCTGCCTGCCCGGAAGCCACTCCAAATGGGTGACCGTCGCGGGTGGCCGTATCGAAACCTTCACCACCCACATGACCGGCGAGGCCTTTGCGGCCATTCGCGGCCACACGATCCTGGGCCGCCTGATGGCCGACGGACCGCCTCGCCCGGACGCCTTCGCCCGCGGCGTCACCCGGTCCGCCAGCCCCGGTGGCCTGCTGCACCACCTGTTCGGCGTCCGCACCCTCGGCCTGTTCGGCCACCTGCCCGAGGATCAGGCCGCCTCGTTCCTGTCCGGCCTGCTGATCGGCCACGAAATCCGCGCCGCCGCCCCCGCCACGACCGTGCACCTTGTCGGCGCGTCCGCCCTGTGCGCCCTGTATGCCGCCGCCATCGCGCAGTGCGGCGGCACGGCGATCATCGCAGACATCGACGCCGCCGCCGCCGGGCTGGCCCGCATCGGGGAGCACGTCGCATGGAACTGAACGACTACCTGGCCATCTGCCCCCTGGTCGCCATTTTGCGCGGCATCCGGCCGAACGAAGCCGAAGCCATCGGCGAGGCGCTGGTGCTGGCCGGCATCCGCATCATTGAGGTGCCGCTGAACTCGCCCGACCCCTTCGACAGCATCGCATGCCTGGCCCGCCGCTTCGGCGACCACACGCTGATCGGCGCGGGCACCGTGATGCGGCCGGACCAGGTGGACCGCGTCGCCCAGGCCGGCGGCCGCCTGGTCGTTACGCCGCACGCGGACCCGGCCATCGTCCGCGCCGCCAAATCGCACGGCATGCAGGCCGCCCCCGGCTTCTTCACCCCCGCCGAAGCCTTTTCCCTGCTGGACGCCGGCGCCGACGCCCTGAAACTGTTTCCGGCCGAGGCGGCCAGCCCGGCCGTACTGAAGGCCCTGCGTGCGGTGCTGCCCATCGGCGTCGCCGTGCTGCCGGTGGGCGGCATGGACGCGACGACGATCCCCGCCTGGCGCGACGCCGGCGCGGCCGGGTTCGGCATCGGCTCAGCCCTCTATAAACCCGGCGACACCCCGGACATCGTCGCCGCAAAAGCCAAGACGCTGATGGACGTTGTCATGCCGCCGGCGTGAGTTCAGGCACGGCGGCCCCCACCCGCCGCTCAACGCCCCCGGAACACCGGCTTCCGCTTCTCCTTGAACGCCGCCGCGCCCTCGGCATGGTCCTCGGTCATCAGCGCCACCCCCTGCGCCCACGCCTCCGCGTCCAGGCAGGCCTCCAATGACGGCGTGTTCATCGACTTGAACATCTTCTTCGCCACACCGAACGCGAAGCCCGGTCCCTGCGCGATCTCTTCGGCCAGCGCCCGCGCCTCGTCGTCCAGCCGCTCGTCGGCGACCAGCCGGGTCACCAGGCCAAGCTGCATCGCCTCCGGCGCCAGCATCCGCCGCCCGGTATAGACCAGCTCCTTCGCCCGCAGCACGCCCAGCACCTGGCTCAGGAAATAGATCGCGCCCCCATCCGGCACCAGGCCGACATGGCGGAACACCTGCGAGAACACCGCCGTTTCCGACGCCACGATCATGTCGCAGGCCAATGCCATGCTCCAGCCGATGCCAGCCACCGGGCCTCGCACCGCGGCGATCACCGGCTTCTCCACGTTGGCGATCGCCGTGATCATCCGATGCGCGCTTTTCAGCCGCGCCCGGCCCGTCACGGCGGTGAAGCGCCCCATGTTGTTCGCGTCGCCGCTGGCGCAGAAGCCCCGCCCCGCCGCGTCCAGGACGATCACCCGCACCGTATCGTCCTGGCCCAGCTCGTCGAACAGCGTGCTGATCCGGTCCCGCATCGCGTCCGTCAGCGCGTTCAGCCGCTCCGGCCGGTTCAGCGTGACCCGCGCGACCGCGCCGTCGCGGGCGAACGCCACGTGCTCCTCGTCGCTCATGCCACGCCCTCCACCACGCCCGCGCCCGACAGCCCGGCGATCTCGGCGTCCGAATAGCCGAGCTCCATCAGGATGGCCCGGCTGTGCTCGCCATGCATCGGCGGCGGCGTCCCCGCGCTCCGCACCTCTCCGTTGAACTGGACCGGCAGCGCCACGGTCTTCAGCGCGCCCAGCACGGGATGCTCGTAGTCCACCACGATGCCCCGCGCCGCAGTGTGCGGATGCTCCAGCACCTCCGTCAGCGTATTGATGGGCGCGCACGGCACGCCGAGGCCAGTCAACAACCCGATCCAGTCGTCGCACGTCCGCGTCCGCACGATCTGCTGCACCAGCCCGACCGTCACCGCCCGGTTGGCGGCGCGGTCGGCGCTGGTGCGGAACCGTGGGTCAGCCACCAGCTCCTCCCGCCCAATCGCCCGGCAGAACCGTCCCCACAGGTTGTCGTTGGCGATGCCGATCAGGATCGGCTTGTCCGCCGCCTCGAAGGCCTGGTACGGGCACAGCGACTCGTGGCCGGACCCGCATTTGTCCGGCAGCGTCCCCTTCTCCCAGTAGGTCTGGAAGTTGTAGCCCAGGAACGCCATCGCCGTTTCGAACAACGATACTTCCAGCCGCGTGCCCTCCCCGGTCAGCCCGCGTTGCAGCAGCGCCGCCAGGATGCCCGACAGCGCGTGCAGCCCGGTCGTCTGGTCGATGGGCGAGATCGGGCAGCGCACCGGCTCCCCGCCCTCGTGCCCCGTGATCCCCATCATGCCGCTGAACGCCTGCAGGATCACGTCATAGCCCAGCGCGTGGCTCAACGGCCCGGTGCGCCCGAACCCCGAGATGCTGCAATAGATCAGCCGCGGGTTCAGCGCGTGCAATGTCGGGAAGTCGATGCCCAGCCGCTCCGCGACCCCGGTGCCGTAGCTCTCGATCACCACGTCGGCGCGTGCTGCCAGCTTGTGCACGATCGCCTGCCCGTCGACGGTCTTCAGATCGACGGCCAGGCTGCGCTTGTTGCGGTTGCAACTGAGGAACACCGCCCCCGTCTCGCCCCGGAACGGCGGCCAGCGCCGCGTGTCGTCGCCGATGCCGCACGGCTCCACCTTGATGACCTCCGCACCCATGTCGCCCAAATACTGGGTGCACAGGGGGCCAGCCAACACCTTGGTCAGGTCCAGCACGCGCAAGCCGGTCAGCGGGGTCATCCTACGGTCCTACCTTGCCTTGACAGATGCTGGACCCGGCCGCGAAGTGCCGCCGGAAACGAACCCAAGGCGCCAAGACCATGTCCGTCGATCTCGCCGTCCAGGACGGCATCGCCGTCATCACGCTGAACCGCCCGGAACGCCTCAACGCCATGGACGCCGAGCACTACCAGGCGCTGTCGGACGCCTGGATCACCGTGCGCGACGACCCCGCCATCCGCGTCGCCGTCATCACCGGCGCCGGAGAGCGCGCCTTCACCACCGGCGCGGACCTCAAAAGCTTCATCCCCGCCGCCCCCACGATGGCCGAGCTGATGCTGACCCAGCACGGCCAGCTGCTGAACCGCGGCCTGGAAGTCTGGAAGCCCGTGATCGCCGCCGTCAACGGCTACTGCCTGGGCGGCGGCATGACCCTGCTGCTGGCCACCGACATCCGCGTGGCCGCCGAGCACGCGACCTTCGGCGTCTCCGAGGTCAAGCGCGGCGTCTTCCCGGCCAACGGCGGCACCCAGCGCATCGTCCGCCAACTGCCGCACGCCATCGCGATGGAGCTTCTGCTGACCGGCGACGCCGTCGATGCAACAACCGCGGAACGCTGGGGCCTGGTCAACAAGGTGGTGCCGATGGCCGCGCTGATGGACACGGCGCTGGCCTATGCCGCCCGCATCGCCGCCAACGCCCCGCTGGCCGTGCAGGCCGCCAAGGAGCTCGCCATCCGCAGCCTGGACGTCGATCTGCCCACCGGCCTGCGCCTGGAACAACTGATGCTGCGCCACCTGCAGGGCACTGCCGACGTGCAGGAAGGCGCTGCCGCCTTCGCGCAAAAACGGCCGCCCCGCTTCACCGGACGCTGACCGGGTCACGACTGGCGAGCACGGGCTGCCATGACCTCCGCCATCGCCAGCACATGGTTCGCCTGCTTCAGGTGCGGCATGTCCAGCATCTTGCCGTCCAGCCCGACCACCCCGGTGCCTGGCGATGCCGCAAACGCCGCCACGACGCGGCGCGCAAACGCGATCTCCTCCGCATCTGGCGTATAGGCCGCGTTGATCGGCGGGATCTGGTCCGGGTGAATCGCGATTCGCCCGGTGAACCCCAACTGTCGCGACAGCTTCGAATCCAGCGCCAGCCCGGCCGAATCGCGAAAATCCACAAACAGCGTGTCGATCGGCTGGACGTCCGCCGCCACCGCGCCCGCCAGGCACAACGACCGCGCCAGCTCATACGTGAACGCGTACCCGCCCGAAGCGCCCTTGTTCGTGCTGGCGCCCAACGCCGCCGAAAGGTCCTCCGCCCCCCAGGTCATGCCCACCAGCCGCGCGCTGCACCCGGCATAGCTGCCCAGCGCGAACACCGACTTCGCCGTCTCCGTCGCCACCGGGATGATGCGGATGCCGCCCGGCGCCAGCCCCTCCCGCGCCTCCAGCGCCGTCAGGTAATGGTCCAGCAGCACGATGTCGGCCGCGGAGTCCGTCTTCGGCACCAGGATGCCGTCAGGCCGTCCGCCCACCACCCCCACCAGGTCCGGCAGAGCCTTCGCGGTCGATAGCGGATTGGTCCGCACCCACAACTGCTGCCGCGAGCGGTCCGGCCGCGACTCAAGGTAGGCGCGCACCATGCCCCGCGCGATCCCGGTCCGCTCCGGCGCGACGGAGTCCTCCAGGTCCAGGATCAGCGCATCGGCCGGGGACGACTCGCCCTTGCCCAGCTTGCGGTCGCTGTCGCCGGGCACGAACAACATGGAGCGCAGGATCATCGTCGTGTCCTCGTTATGGGGTGATGAAGGAGCAGCCGCCCTCGGACAGCGGCCGGAACGCCCGTTCGGGGCTCAGGGTCGTGATGATCTTGTAGTAGTCCCAGGGGTAGTGGGACTCCGCCGGGGTCTTCACCTGCGCGAGGAAAATGGGGTGAATCAACCGCCCATCCTGCCGCAGCCGGGCGCCGGGCGCGTAGAAGTCATCCAGCGGCGTCGCCTTCATCCAGGCCATGACCGCGGTGGCGTCCGTCGATCCCGTCGCGATGACGCCGCTGAGGTAATGGCGCACCGCCGAATAGGTTTCCGCCTGCTCCCGCGTCGGCATGCGACCGATCCGGTCGAAGAACTTGCGCGACCAAACCCGGCTGGCGTCGTTCCTGTCCCAGTAGAACCCCGCCGTGAAATACAGCCCCTGCGCCGCCTCCAGCCCCAGGCTGTGCACGTCGGTGATGAACAGCGCCATCGCCACGATCGTCTGTGAGGGCGGCCCGATATGGAACTCGTGCGCCTGCTTGATGGAGTTGATCGTGTCGGTGCCGGCATTGGCCAGCGCGATCATCGTAGCCCCCGAGCTTTTGGCCTGCAGCAGGAACGACGTCTGGTCCGTCGTGCCGAACGGGTGCTTCGCCTCGCCGAGCACCTTGCCGCCGTTCTCCTCGATCACGCGCTTCGCCGCCGCGGCCAGCCCATACCCCGCGGCGTAGTCGGCGGTGACCAGGAACCACGTGTCCGCCCCGCCCCGCTCCATCATCGCCCGCGTCGTGCCGGTCGACAGGCTGAAGGTGTCGTCGGTCCAGTGCGCCGAATAGGGCGAGCACTGCTTGCCCGTCAGGTCCACCGAAGCGCCGCCGGTGATCAGGAAGATCTTCTTCCGCTCCCGCGTCACCGTCTGCACGGCCAGCGCGATGGCGGAGTTGGGCACGTTGACGATCGCGTCGACGTTCTCGGTGTCCAGCCACCGCCGCACGATCCCAGCACCCACGTCCGGCTTGCTCTGATGGTCCGCGCTGACAACCTCTACCGTTCGCGCGCCCAGCGCCGCCTTCAGATCCTCCACCGCCATGCGCGTGGCCTCGACCGCGCCCAGGCCGGAGGAGTCGGCATAGGGGCCGCCCAGATCGGTCAGCACGCCCAGCTTCACGTTCTGGGCCGCCGCAAGGGCAGGCCCCAGCATGAGACCCAGGGCCAGAACGCCGCACATGCGCGAAAACTTCAACGAAACCATCGGGCCCCCTCCCTTGCGGCAGCCATTCGGCCGCTCGTTCTGCACCTGCTGGCACGACGATGCGCCCTGGCGCGGGCGGCGTCACCTGCTGCCGGCCGCTACGCCGCCAGGATTTCCGGCGCCCGCTCGGCCGGCGGCGTGTTGCGGCTGCGGCCGCAGCGCACCAAACCGTCGATGATCACCATGCCAATGCCGGGCAGGTCGCCCTGCCGCACGCTGTCCAGCAGGTCTGCGCCGGCGCTGTGCTGCGCCCGGTCCATCAGCACGAAGTCTGCGGTCCGCCCGGGCTCGATGATGCCGCAATCCAGCTTGCGCATCCGCGCCGTGTTGCCGGTTGCGCAGCAGAACACCACCTCGGCCGGCGTGTCGCCCAGGCTGCTGAGCAGCGCGATCATGCGCAGGATGCCCAGCGGCTGCACGCCGGACCCGGCGGGGCCGTCGGTGCCCAGGATCACCCGGTCCATCTGCCCCAGCTCCTTCGCGAAGCGCAGCGCCGACAGCCCGGCCAGCTCGTTGCCGTTGTGCACGATCTCGATGCCGCGGCCGCAGCCTTCGCACAGGCAGCGGATCTGGCGCAGCGGCAGTGCCGTGTGGCCGCCGTTGATATGGCCGATGATGTCGGCGTCGGCCTCCAGCACCGTGTCCGCATCGATGTAGCCGGAGCCGGGCACGCTGGGGCCGCCGGTGTGGATCGTGCTCTGGATGCCGTATTTGCGTGCCCATGCGACCATCTGCCTCGCCTCGGCCCCGGCCTTGACGGAGCCGAGCCCCACCTCCCCCAGCAGCGTGACGCCGGCGGCGGCCAACTCCGAGAAGTCGCTTTCGACCATGCCCTGCTCGATCACCGGGGCGCCGGCCAGCACCTTGACGCCGCCCGGCCGGAAGTTGGCGTAGGCCCGTTGCGCGGTGATGGCGAGCGCCTTCAGCCCGATGATGTCGCGCGGGCGCCCGGGCAGGTGCACCTCGCCCGCCGAGATCATCGTCGTGACGCCGCCGTTCATCGTGCTGTCGATCCAGCCGAACTGGTTCTGCCGCGGCGTCCAGTCGCCGAAGACGGGATGGACGTGGCTGTCGATCAAGCCGGGGCTGAGCGCGCAGCCATGCGCGTCGATCGTGACCCGGGCGCCGCCGGCGTCGACGTCCTTCTCGCGCCCCACGGCGGTGATCCGCCCCGCCTCGGCGACGACGGTATCGGCATCGAGGATCGGCTGTTCCAGGCGTCCGCTCAGCAGCAGACCGATGTTGCGGATGACGAGTTTCCCGACCTGCATGTCGGGTCCGGCTGCCAGGGCCATGTCAGGGGGTCTTTCGCGTAAGAGTGAGATCGCGGAGCGTACGGCGATACGGTACAGTCCCGGTTATGAGGATTGACCACATCCGTCATAGAGGATTGAAACGCCTAATCGAAGAGGATGACGACCGAGAAATCCGACCCGACCTGGTCGGCCGCGTGCGCCGCATCCTCACTGCGCTGATCTCAGCGCCGGATATGGCGGGGGTCGTGGGGCCTCCAGGCTGGCGCATCCATCAGTTGACCGGGGACCGGGCGGGAACATGAAGCCTGTCGGCATCGGGCAACTGGCGGATCACCTTCACGCTTGACGAGGCTTCGATCCGCAACCTGAATTTCGAGGACTATCACAGATGGACGAATTGCATGTGACGATCGGCATGAGGCCTTCTTCACCCGGGGAGTTCATCCGCGAGGAAATCCTAGGTGAGCTCGATCTGTCTGTCACCCGCGCCGCACAGATCCTGGGTGTGCGGCGCGCCACCTTGTCCGCCTTGGTCAACGGCAATGCCGCCCTGTCGCCAGAAATGGCGCTGCGCATCGAGAAGGCGTTTGGCGTCAGCATGGACACGATGCTGCGCATGCAGGCCTGGCACGACAGCTACACGATGCGCCAGCGTGCCGCGGAGATCGAGGTCCAGCGGTTCGTGCCATCGGCCGGGATAGTCTGAAACGCGCGCGTCGGCCCCTGCCCGGCAGGGCCGGCTACACGTAGTATTCCGCCAAGGGAGCAAAACCGTTGAACCGCTGGCTGGCATAGGTCGTCGTGTAGGCGCCCGCGGACTGCAACTCGATCCGGTCGCCGCAGCGCAGATCCAGCGGCAGGCGGTAGTTCGACTTCTCGTACAGGATGTCCGCACCGTCGCAGGTGGGGCCGGCGATCGCGACCGGCCCCGTCTCCGTGCCGTCATGCGCCGTGGTGATGCGGTATTTGATGGACTCGCCTTCGGTCTCGGCCAGGCCGCCGAAGCGGCCGATGTCGAGGTAGACCCAGCGGACCGGGTCGTTCTTGGCCTTGTGGCACACCAGCACGACCTCGGCGCTGACGACGCCCGCGTCGCCAACGAGGAAACGACCGGGCTCGATCAGGATCTCCGGCAGGTCGTTGCCGAAATGATCGGTCATGGCGCCCATGATCGCATCGGCAAAGCGGTCGATGCCCGGGATCTCGTCGCGGTAGCGGACAGGGTAGCCGCCGCCGAGGTTGACCATGCGCAGGTTGACGCCGGCCGAAGCCAGGTCGCTGAACAGCATGCCGACCTTGCCGATCGCCGTCTCATAGCTGCCGGTCGACGTTTGCTGGCTGCCGACATGGAACGACAGGCCGTACGGGACCATGCCCAGTGCGCCGGCCTCGATCATCAGCTCCTTCGCGACATCGACCGTCGTGCCGAACTTGCGCGACAGCGGCCACTCGGCGCCGTCGTTCTCCACCAGCAGGCGGCAATAGACGCGCGCGCCCGGCGCATGCTCGGCCAGCTTGTGCAATTCCTCCTGGCTGTCGAACGCGAACATGTCGACCCCGGCCGCGAAGGCGCGCTGGATGGCGGACACCTTCTTGATGGTGTTGCCGTAGCTGATCCGCCGCGGCTCGGCCCCGGCATCGAGGCAATACTCGAT
>JAYUCA010000239.1:0-1855 GCA_043740535.1 Rhodospirillales bacterium
GTCGCGGTGCTTGCCAGCGGCGACGAGCATCTGCTGGCCTGCTACGCGCATGGCTCGGACGGCAGCATCGTCTCGCTCGCCGCCATCGTCCCGAACCTCGTGCAGGCCCTCGATGCCGCCGTGCGCCGCTCCGACCTGCCTGGCGCGCGCGCGCTGCATGACCGGATCGAGCCCTTGGCCCAGGCCATCTACGGCACGCCACCCGGGGGGCGTGCCACGGCCAGGATCAAGCACTGCCTGCACGTCCTCGGCCGCATCCCGCATGCCGCCGTGCGCCCACCCTCCGGCCCCGTCACCCCGGCCGAAGCCGCCATGCTCCGCCACGCCCTCTCCCACGCAGGACTTTCCCCATGACGTTCCGCGGCACCTTCACCGTGACCATCACGCCGTTCGATGAACACGACGCGTTGGACGTGGCCGCCTTGGCCCGCTTCGTGGACTGGCAGATCGCCGAGGGCATCCACGGGTTGATCCCGCTCGGCTCCACCGGCGAATTCCTGTCGCTTTCACCCGATGAGACCACCGCCGTGATCGAGACGACCGTGCGCACCGCGGCCGGGCGGGTGCCGGTGATCGTCGGTACCGGCGCCGAGGACACGCGTGAGGTGGTGCGGCGGTCCCGCGAGGCCGAGCGCCTGGGCGCCGACGGCGTGATGATCATCCCGCCGTTCTACTGCACGCCCACCGCAGACGAGCTTTACCAGCATTACAAAACCGCGGCCGACGCCATCTCCATCCCCGTGATGATCTACAACAATCCCGCGGTCACCAACGTCGATCTCACACCGGACATCGTGGCCCGGCTCGCAACGATCGAGGGCTGCCGTTACATCAAGGAATCGACGCTCGAGATCACCCGCGTCCGGGATATCATGCGGCTGTGCGGTGACCGGCTGACGGTGTTCGGCGGCGTGCTCGGCTTCGAGTCCTTCGTGGAGGGTGCGCAGGGCTGGGTCGCCGTCGCCTCCAACGTGGCGCCCGCGCCGATGGCCGAATTGTTCACGACGGTCGTGGACCAGGGCCGGGTCATGGAGGGCCGCGCGCTGTATCTGCGCTGGCTGCCGATCATCGAGGCGGTGTTCGGCCCGCCGTTCGTCAGCGGCACGAAGGCGTTGCTGACGCATATGGGCTTTGGCGCTGGCAAGCCCCGCCCGCCCCGCCTGCCGCTGCCCCCGCCACAGGATGCGGCGATGGCGAAGCTCGTGCGGGAGTTCGAGCTGCGCTTCCCATCGTGATCCCGGCGGCGTGCGATGTGGTCGTGGTGGGTGGCGGCAGTGCGGGCCTCGCCTGCGCCGTAGCCCTGCGGCAGGCCGGCATCGACGTCGTCGTGCTCGATGCGAAGCCGGATGCGCCGGCGCCCGCGCATGCCGATACACCCGTCTGGGGCGCCTTCCGCGCTGACGATGGCGCGGGCGAACTTGCTTTCCTCGACCATGGCGTTTCGCAAAGCCTGGCTTTCGGTTTTCTGGTCATCGCCACGGGCGGCGCTGTCCAGCCCGCGATCATGCCGGGCTGGACCCTGCCTGGCGTTTGCACCCTCGATGCCGCGGAGAGCATCCCCGCAGAGCGACGCACGCTGTTCGCCGGTCATGGGCCAGCTTTGCTGCACGCCGCACTGGCACGCCACCGGTCCGGCGGCGCGGTGACTGGCATCGTGACCTCGGCGGGGGAGGAAGACCGCGCCTCCCCCGAACTGCGCCGATCCGGCATCACCCTGCTCCGCCGGCACGCGCTTCGCCGGATCGACCAAGCCGCGGACGCCCTGCTGGCGGTCGCTGCAGCGATCGATCAGGAGGGCGCCTGCCCAGCAGACAAAGACAGAATCTTCGAAGTCGATGCCGTCTGCCTGGGCGGT
>JAYUCA010000240.1:0-21415 GCA_043740535.1 Rhodospirillales bacterium
ATGTCCGATCCCCGGCTGACGCCGCCATCGACGATCGTGAAGGCGCGGCCGGCCACCGCCTCCAGCATCTCGGCCAACACCTCCATCGACCCGGCGCCGTGATCCAGCTGGCGGCCGCCGTGGTTGCTGCAATAGATGCCCTCGACGCCCATGCCGCAGGCGCGGTCGGCGTCCTCGGCCGTCGCGATGCCCTTCAGGATCAGCGTCACCTTGTGCTTGTCCTTGAAGCGCTTGATGTCGTCCCAGCTCAACGACGCCTGGTATTCCATGCCGGGCGACCGGGCGCGCCAGGGCTTCGTGAAGCGCTTGGCGATGTCACGCTCCCGCCGGCTGTACAGCGCGCTGTCGACGGTGATGCAGAACGCGTCGAACCCCGCGTCGGCGGCGCGGCGCACGTGGTCGTCGACGAAGGCGTCGTCGCCGCGGACATAGAGCTGGAAGATCTTCGGCCCGCTGGCTGCCGCCGCGACCTCCTCCAGCGCCGGCTCGCTGACCGAGCTCAGGAAGAACGGCACCCCTGCCATGCCGGCGCCCCGGGCGACGGTGGCGCCGCCGCCCGCGGCGATCTGCTCCAGCCCGCCCACCGGCGCGAGCGCGATCGGCAGCCGGATCGTGTGGCCCAGGAACGTCGCCGACGTATCGACCGCAGAGACGTCCTGCAGCACCCGCGGCCGGAACCCGATCCGGTCGAAGGCGAGCCGGTTGCGCCGCACGGTCGTCTCGGTCGCGGTCCCGCCGATCAGGTAGTCCCAGATGTTCTGGTTGAGGTTGTACTTTGCCGCGACGATCACCTCGTGCAGCAGCTGGAACCGTTCCTCGAAGCCGTTGTTCATGCGCTTGCCCCCGTTTGCCGCATCTTGGCGCGGCGCGGGAACCTGCACTACCCCCTACGCACGACCGTCAGCCACGGGCAGGGCGGACCGGGCCTCCAGCAATGTCAGATGCCCGTCTGCGCGCCGCTGCTGCCCGGACCACTGGACCCGCCGGAACCGCTCGACCCCAACGCGCCGCCAGGCGAGAACTTGCCCACGTTGCCAAGAAGCTGCTGCATGAAGCTGGCTTCGCTGCCGGGCGAGGGCGTCGCGCGGGAGACGACCGTCACGTCCCGGGCGGCGTCCTGGTCCAGCTGCTTGATCTCCCGCAGCACGCCGCCCTGGTCGAAGCCCAGCACGGTCACGTTCTGGCCCATGATGCCAGGGGTGCGGCCGACGCGGGTGCGGGTCAGCTCGCTGATGTAGATCCAGCGGTTGTCGTCGAACGTCGCGCGCGTCGTCGGCGAGCCCAGCAGGCTGCTGGCGTCGGCCTTCGTCGAGGTGCCGATGACGAGTTCCTTCAGCTGATCCGGGTCGATCCTGTTGCCGCGCTGCGTGCGCGGGGTCTCGATCACGCTGCATGCCGGCAGGGTGGCGATGGACAGAAGAAGCAGGGCAGCGAGTTTGGATCGCACGGAGATAAGGGTTCCTGAAGCTGGGGGGTGCGCTTGCAAGCGGTTTGCTTGCATGGCGTCCGCCGGTGCTTATGTGCTGGTATGTGTCCTGGCGCACGGGGTGTCACGCGTGACCTCTGGTGTCAATGATCGGCTTGATGGGATGGGGGTCACGATGCTGGGTTTGTTCCGGCGCAAACGTCACGAGCGCGCGGGGTTTGCCCTGTATACCGCCGCGGTCCGGGCAGCGCGCGACCCGTGGTTCTATACCGCGCTGGGTGTGCCAGACACGCTCGATGGGCGGTTCGACCTGGTGGGCGTCCATGTGTTCCTGATCATCGACCGCCTGCAGGAGGCGCCGGAGCCGGGGCCGGGCCTGGCCCAGGCGCTGTTCGACGCGATGTTCGCCGACATGGACTTCAACCTGCGCGAGATGGGCGTGGGCGACATGTCCGTCGGCAAGCGGGTGAAGGAGATGTGGGAGGCGTTCCACGGCCGCGCCGTCGTGTACGCGGCGGCATTGCAGTGCGACGACGACGCGGCCCTGGTCCAGGCGCTGGCGCGCAACGTGTGGCGCGGCGAGGCGCCGGCGGGTGCGCCAGAGGCGCTGGCGGCGCTGATGCGGCGCCACGACGTCGCGCTGGCGGACATGCCGACCGCGTCGTTCGACGGCGAGGCGTTCCGCTTCCCGGCCGCCGAAACGGTGCAGGCATGACGTCCGAGCTGGCCCGTCCGGTCGTCGTCGACCGGTTGCCCGGCACGCTCACGGTCGAGGCCACGGCCGAGGAGTGCGCCGCGCTGGCGGTGCGGATGCGGGTTCCGGAGGTGCTGGCGATGACCTGCCGGTTCGCGCTGCGGCGTCAGGGCAACATGATCGAGGCCGAGGGCGCGCTGGATGCGCAGGTGGTGCAGAGCTGCGTCGTGACCCTGGAACCGGTGCAGCAGCGGGTCGCCGAGCGCTTCATCGTGCGGTTCGTCCCCGAGGGGCAGGAGGCCGACGAAGACGATCCGGAGGCGCCGGACGAACTGAGCTACGCGGGCAGCAGCATCGACCTGGGCGAGGCGGCGGCCCAGCAGCTGGCGTTGGCGCTCGACCCGTATCCGCGCTGCCCCGGGGCCGTGCTCGACGAGTCGGCGCAGGATGTGGCGGACGCGCCCTTCGGGCGGCTATCGGAGTTGCGGTCGAAAGCCTAGCGTCGGCGTCGCATCCGGCGTCTATCCTCAGGCGATGCGCCGCCCTATATCCAGGCGCGATGCCGATCCCCTTCCTCAAGATGCACGGCGCCGGCAACGATTTCGTCATCATCGACGAACGCGCCCGGGCGCTGGACCTTTCGCCCGCGCAGGTGCGCCATTTGTCCGACCGGCGGCTCGGGATCGGCTGCGACCAGTTCATCACCCTCCACCAGAAGCCCCCGGGCACCGACGCGGACCTTGTGATGCGCATCCGCAACCCCGACGGCTCCGAGGCCGGGGCATGCGGCAACGCGACCCGCTGCGTGGCAGAGCTGCTGTTCGAGCAGACCGGCCATCCGTTCCAGGTGATCCGCACGGTCGCCGGCGACCTGCCGGCGGAGCGCCTGGCGGACGGGCGTTTCCGCGTCGACATGGGCGCCGCCCGCCTGGACTGGCAGGATGTGCCGCTGGCCTACGCGGCCGACACGCTGCATTTGCCGCTGCCGGGCGATCCCGCCGCCTGCAGCATGGGCAACCCCCACGCGACGTTCTTCGTGGCCGACGCCGGCATCGCCGCCCGCGATGGCCCGGCCCTTGAAACCGACCCGATCTTCGCCGAGCGCGCCAACATCGGCTTCGCCCGCATCCTGGACCCGGCCCGCATGCGCCTCAGCGTGTGGGAGCGTGGGGCCGGCCTCACGCTGGCCTGCGGCTCCGGCGCCTGTGCGGCTGTCGTCAACGCGCACCGCCGCGGCCTGACGGGCCGTCGCGTCAGCGTGGAGATGGACGGCGGCACGATCGAGATCGAGATCACCGCGGCCGGGCACGTGCTGATGGCGGGGCCGGCGGCCACCAGCTTCCGCGGCGAGATCGACCTCTGATGGCGGAGCTGGTCACCTTCGGCTGCCGCCTGAACACGGTCGAGAGCGAGGCCATCCGCGCCCATGCCGCCCACCTGATCGACACGATCGTGGTCAACACCTGCGCCGTCACCGTCCAGGCCGAGCGCGACGCCCGCCAGGCCATCGCCCGCCTGCACCGCGACCGCCCCGGCGCCAGTATCGTCGTCACCGGCTGCGCCGTGCAGATCGACCCGGCCCGCTGGTCGATGCTGCCGGGCGTCACCCGCGTGCTGGGCAACCAGGAGAAGCTGCAGCCCGGGCACTGGCACAGCGCGCAGTCCGCCGTAGCGCCCATCGCCGCCGCGCGGGGCCACACCCCGGCGCCGCTGCTGGCCATGCAGGGGCGCGCCCGCGCTTTCCTCGATGTGCAGCAGGGCTGCGACCATGCCTGCACCTTCTGCATCATCCCGCAGGGCAGGGGGCCGAACCGCTCCGTCCCGGTCGAGGCCGTGGCCGACCAGCTGCGCCGCCTGGTCGGGGCCGGCGGGCAGGAGGTCGTGCTGACCGGCGTCGATCTTGCAAGCTGGGGGCAGGACCTGCCGGACCGCCCTGCCCTCGGTCACCTGGTGCGCGCGCTGCTGCGCCTGGTTCCTGACCTGTCGCGCCTGCGCCTGAGCTCGGTGGACCCGGCGGCGTTGGACGACGTCTTCTGGGACGTGCTGGCGGCCGATCACCGCCTGATGCCGCACCTGCACCTGTCGATCCAGGCCGCGTCGGACATGGTGCTGAAGCGGATGCGGCGCCGGCACAGCCGGGCCGGCGCGCTGGCGGTCATCGATCGCGCCCGCCGGCTTCGCCCCGGCCTTGCCATCGGTGCGGACCTGATTGCCGGGTTCCCGACCGAGACGGACGCGCAGTTCGGCGAAACCCTCGCCTTCATCGACGAGGCCAGGCTGCCCTATTTGCATGTCTTCCCCTACAGCCCCCGCCCAGGCACGCCTGCCGCCCGCATGCCGCAGGTCCCGCCCGCCGAGCGGCGCGCCCGCGCGGCACGGCTGCGCGACGCAGCCCTGACCCACGCGGCGGCGCTGCATGCCAGCCTGGTCGGCACGGACGCCGCCATCGTCGTGGAGCGCGGCGGCCGGGGGCATACCGAAGGTTTCGCGCCGGTCCGCCTCGGCGCGGCGGCCCCGGTGGGCAGCCTGGTGCGGCGTCGCGTGGTGGCAGCCGACGCGGCCGGGGTGGAGGTCGCGTAATGGCGCAGAGCTTCTTCTCGCGGCTGAAGGAAGGTCTGAGCCGCTCGACCCAGAAGCTCGCCGGCGGCCTGGCCAGCACCTTCACCCGGCGCAAGCTGGACGACGCAGCACTGGCCGAGCTGGAAGAGCTGCTGATCGCCGCCGACATGGGCCCGGCCGTCGCGGCCCACATCATCAACGAGTTCCGCCGCAGCCGTTTCGGGTCCGACGTCACCGACGAGGAGGTCAAGCAGGCCCTGGCCACCGAGATCGCCAAGATCCTCGAACCAGCGGCCCGGCCGCTGGTGATCGACCGCAGCCTGAAGCCGCATGTCGTGCTGGTCGTGGGCGTCAACGGCACCGGCAAGACGACGACCATCGGCAAGCTGGCGCAGCAGTATCAGCGGGAGGGCCTGACGCCCATGCTGGTGGCCGGCGACACGTTCCGCGCCGCCGCGGTGGAGCAGCTTCAGGTCTGGGGCAGCCGCACCGGCGCCACGGTCGTCAGCGGGCCGCCGAACACGGACTCCGCCGGCCTCGCCTTCGATGGCCTGGCCCGCGCGAAGGCCGAGGGCGCCGACGTGCTGCTGATCGACACCGCCGGGCGCCTGCACAACAAGGGCGCGCTGATGGAAGAGCTCGCCAAGCTGATCCGCGTGCTGAAGAAAAAGGACCCGGCGGCCCCCCATTCCACCATCCTGGTGCTGGACGCGACCACCGGCCAGAACGCGGTCGAACAGGTGCGCGTGTTCAAGGAACTGGTGGACGTCACCGGCCTCGTGGTCACGAAGCTGGACGGCAGCGCGCGGGGCGGCATCGTGGTGGCGCTGGCGGACGGTTTCGGCCTGCCTGTGCACGCTGTGGGCGTCGGCGAGAAGGCCGATGACCTGCGGCCTTTCGATGCGATGGACTTCGCCCGGGGCCTGGTGGGGGCGTAGTGTTTCGAAACCGCGCGCTGCACGCGAGCCAAGACGAGTTGCTGCACGCGAGGCGCGTAATTCATCATTCAAATGAATGATGGGGCGTTATTGTAGTGATGTTTGCTTCAGATTGACTGTTGCCACCTGAACGCGGCGCATCTACCGTTTCGGAGCTAATTTAAGCTCGGCGCTGGGAGCGCTTCATACCCCATGGATATCGGTCACCTATCGCCACCCGCCAGATGGCGCCGCCGCGCCGGACGCAAGGGGTTGTCCGCGTCCACAGCGCTGTCGCAGCGGTTCGAGTTCGAAACCCTCGAACCCCGCGTGCTGATGTCGGCGGACCTGCTGCCGGTCCATGGCGCCATCGACGTTCCCGGCCAGTCCAACCAGTACACGTTCAGCCTGACCGACGCGTCGCAGCTGTATTTCGACGCGCAGACGCCGCACAGCAATGCGATCAACTGGTCGCTGTCCGGGCCGCGCGGCGTCGAGGTGTCCGGCAAGTCGTTCGAGAACTCGGACGCCGCCAACCAGTCGGGCGCCGCGGCGCTCAGCCTGCCGCCCGGCAACTACACGCTCAGCGTCGCCGGCGCCGGCAACGCCACCGGCGCATACGACTTCCACCTGCTCGACCTCGCCAACGCGACGCCGATCACTTTGGGCAAGGCCACGTCCGGCGAGCTTAACCCCGCCGACTCCACGGACCTTTACAAGTTCAACGCGAGCGCCGGCGACACGCTGTATTTCGACAGCCAGGCTTTGACCGCCCAGGGCGCCACCTGGCGCGTGATCGGGCCCGAGGGCGCCGTCGTGTTCGGGCCGCAGGGCCTGGGCCAGCAGTCCGGCCCGGACACGCTGACCCGCACCGGCACCTACACGGTGATGGTCGAGGGCAACATCGACCAGGCCGGCCCGGCGGCCGACTACAGCTTCACCGTGTTCCCCGTGGCGACCACCCACACGCCGCTGACCCTCGGCCAGACCGTCACCGGCACGCTCGCCACGCCCGGCCATACCGACGCGTATGACTTCACCGTCGCCCAGCCCGCCAAGGTGCTGTTCGACAGCCTGGTGAACCGCACGGACCTGCAATGGACATTGACCGGGGCGCGTGGCGACCTGGTCGCCAGCCGCGCCTTCGCGGCTTCCGACGGCAACGGCATCGGCGGGGATGCGGCGGTCGGCCTGCTGGCCGGGTCCTACACGCTGACCGTCTATGGCGGGACGGACACCGGCCCCTACGCGTTCCGCCTGCTGGACCTGGCGTCCGGCGCGGCCACGCCGCTGTCGACCCTGCAGACCGGCACGCTCGATGATGCCGGCGCCGCCGTCGGCATCCTGCATGCCGCATCGGGCGCGCCCCTGGTCGATGCGGCATCCAACCGGGGGGCCGTGTTCGGCGACGGCTCCATCGCCGCCACGGTGGCCCCCAGCCCGGCGCTGACCCCGGCTGCCGTGACGGTCGAGGCCTGGGTGAACCCCTATCTCGGCTCCGGCGGGGAGCAGGACATCATCCGCCAGGGTGCAGCCGGGGCCGGCTATGCCCTGCTGATCGGCACGGACGGGCGGCTGCAGTTCCAGGCCGGCAACGGCACGGTCGCGGCGCCGCGCCTGGCGACGCAGGGCATCTGGACGCATGTCGCCGGGACCTATGACGGCGCGACGCTGCGCCTGTTCGTCAACGGCGTGGACGTGGCCGACCAGGCCTATGCGGGCGGCATCGCCTATGACGGGACCGGCGCGGCCATCGGCGGCGCCGGGCCAGGCGCCGCCCTGCTCCAGGGCACGCTGGATGAGGTCCGCGTCTGGAACGTGGCCCGCGCCGCGGCCGACATCGCCGCGTCCTACACGCATGAGCTTGGGCCGCAGGCGAACCTGGTGGCGGCGTGGCACTTCAACGAAGCCTCTGGCACGACCCTGGCCGACAGCAGCGGCAACGGCCACGACGCAACGATCGGCCCGGCGCCCGGCACGTCGACGCGGCTGCTGACCTTCGGCCTGACCGCCGGGCAGGCGTACTACCTGAACGTGCCGTCGACCGGCAGCGAGATCACCGCACGCCTGTATTCCCCCGCCGGCTACCTGGTGTTCGGCCCGGAGGAGTTGCGGAACCACGCCGCCATCACGCCCGAGGTCACCGGCGCCTACACGCTGGCGCTGGAGGCCGGCATCGGCAACACCCTGCCCGCGACCTACAGCCTGCAGATGGTCCCGTCCGTCACCGTCGCCGGCAGCCTCAATCTCGGCGACACCGTCACCGGCAGCATCGGCCTGCCCGGCCAGTCGCACGCCTACGCCTTCACCCTGGCGAACCCGGCGCAGCTGGTCTTCGACACATTGAGCGCGGACGCCGGCCTGGCCTGGTCCTTGACCGGGCCGCGCGGGACAGAGGTCATGGGCCAGAGCCTGCTCTCGGCCGACGGCGCCCGCTCGCCCGCGCTGCCGGCGCCGACGCTGCCGGCCGGCAAGTACACGTTGACCATCAGCGGGACCGGGCCGGCGACCGGCGCCTATGGTTTCCGCATGCTCGACGCCGCCGCCGCGACGGCGATCACGCTGGGCAGCCAGACGAAAGCCATCCTGGACCCCGGGTCGTCGACTCAGCTGTTCGGCTTTTCCGCCACGGCCGGCGACACGCTGTCGTTTTCGATCAACAGCGGCGCGGGCCTGGCCGACTGGCGCCTGCTCGACCCGTACGGAAGGCCCGTGTTCGGCCCCGTCACGACCAACAACGCCCGGACCGGCGTGGTGCTGCAGGCGACCGGCGCCTACCTGTTGTCGATCGAGGGCCTGGTATCGGCCGGCGGGCCGGTCGAGGTCGATTTCACCCCGACGCTCGACAGCCACACCGATCCGCCGCCGCTGACCGGCACGGCCATCGCCATCGGCACGCCCGTCCAGGCGAACTTCCCCAAGGCCGGCAGCGCCGCGGACTTCGTGTTCACGACGACCGGCCCGGCCCGGCTGTATTTCGACGCCCTCGCCTCTGACACGATCGGCGGCAACGGCAGCATCTGGTGGTCGCTGACCGGGCCGCGCGGCGTCGAGGTGCCCGGCCACGCGTTCATCAAGTCCGACTCGAACCAAAGCAGCCGGGCGCCCGAGATCGACCTGGCGCTGGCCGGCGCCTACCAGATCCATGTCACCAGCGGCGACAACTTCTCCGGCAACTACGCCTTCAACCTGCTGGACCTGACCCAGCCGCAAGCCGTCCTGCCCATCGATGGCACCACCACCAGCGGCACCCTGAACCCCGCCGACAGCACCGTCGTCTACGCCTTCGACGCCACCGCCGGCGCCAACATCCACCTGGGCGTGAACGGCAACACCAACATCTTCTACCGCCTGCTGGACCCCTCGGGCCGTCAGTTGCAGGGCCCCACCAACCTTGTCGCCGGCCTGCTGACCATCCCGGTCACCGGCCGCTACACCCTGCTGATCGAGGGCTACACCTACGACACCGGCACAGTGAACTACGGCTTCAGCCTCTCGCCGGTCGTCGATCCGGCCGCCGCAGCACTCACCCTTGGCGCCACCGTCAACGGCCAGATCATCAACGGCGCCGAAACGGACCGCTACAGCTTCACCCTGGCCGCCGACACGCGCCTCGTGCTCAGCAGCTTCACCAGCGACGCCAATGCCGTCTTCACGTTGATCGGGCCGCAGGGCACCATCCTGTCGCAGCAGATCCCGACGACGAAGACGTACAGCAATGGCGCCCTCTTTCTCAACCTGGCGGCGGGCGCCTACACCATCGCCATCACGTCGGCGGACACCAATGCCAGCCCGTCCTACGCGTTCCGCCTGACCGACCTCGCCTCCGCCCAGGCGCTGACGCCCGGAACCGTGGTGCAGGCGACCCTCCAGCCCGACACCGCCATCGGCCTCTACACCGTTCAGGCCAGCGCGGGCAGGCAGCTCCGCATCGTCGCCCGCAACCTCGGCCAGGGGTATTACGACCAGACCCTGGTGCTGGACCCGACCGGCAAGCCGCTCGGCCCGCCCGGCCAGGTCGGCAACGGGCCGCTCGCCTACACGCTGACGGCCACCGGCACCTACACGATCCTGTATGAGGGCGTCCGCTATTACGCGCCCAGCAGCGTGCCCTACAGCATCGTTGCCTTCGTCGATCCCGCGCCCACCGCGCTGGCGATCGGCGCGACACAGACCAGCGTGCTCGCCGACACCAACGCCCGCGACCGCTACAGCTTCACGCTGTCCGCCCCGTCCGAACTGATCTGGGACACGCTGAACGGCAGCGGCGGCAACGTCACCTTCACCCTGACCGGGCCGGACGGTTACAACCAGAGCCGCACCACCTACAACGCCGACGCCAACTACGCCGACCCGTCGCTGGTGCTGGCCTCGGGCGCCTACCTGCTGACGCTCTCCTCCGGCAGCAGCAGCGCTCAGGGCTACAGCTTCCGCCTGATCGACTTCGCCGCCGCCACGCCGCTGGTGCGCGGCGCCACCGCCACCGCCACCGCCACCCCGGTCTCGGCCACCACCGCCTATTCCTTCACCGCCACCAAGGGCGAGCTGCTCAGCCTCGCGCTGGTCAACGCCTCCACCTACCTCGACTACCGCGTCTACGACCCATACGGCCGGCAGATGCTCGGCAACGCCAGCCAGGGCACCCGGCTGATCACCGCCGCCTACACCGGCGCCTACACCGTCCTGGTCGAGGGCCAAGTCTACGACGGCAACGCCACCGAGCCCTACACGCTGACGCTGGCAGCCGTGCCCCAGACCACGGCGGCGCTGGTTGGCCTGTCCAGCGCGCGGGGCCCGTTCTCCGTGCCCGGCCAGAACGGCACGGCGCTGGCGTTCACCGGGCAGGACACCATCACCGTCCCCGACCAGGCGGCGGTGGACCCCGCGGGCAGCTTCACGCTCGAGGCGTGGGTGAACCCGGATCGGCTGGCCAACACCTACACGCCCATCCTTTGGAAGGGCGACGGCGGGTCGTCCCGCAACTATTCCATCGAGATCGACAACGGCGACCGCGTGCTGTTCTCGATGTTCGACCCGAACAGCCGTTATCAGGTCGCGACGACCTATGGCGTCGTGCCCGGTGGCGTGTGGACCCACATCGCGGCCGTCGTGGATGCTGCCGCGCGGACCATGACGGTCTACATCAACGGCGTGCAGGCGGCGCAGGCCAGCTTCGGCGCGTTCAACCCGGCGACCTCCAACCTGCCGCTGTACATCGGCGGCGACCCCACCGGCGCCAACGATCACAGCCCCTTCGAGGGCGCCATCCAGGACGTCGCGATCTGGTCCGTGGCCCTGACGGCCGCGCAGGTGAGCGCCACCTACACGGCGCCGCCCACCGGCGCGGAGGCCGGCCTCGCGCTGTTCCTGCCGCTGAACGAGGCGTCCGGCACGGCCACGGTCGCCGACAAGGGGCCTGCCGCCGCCATCGGCACGGTGATGCACCCGTATGGCGCGCTGTCCAACGTCATCGAAGGCCGGATCACCACGACGTACGGCACCGCGACCTACACCTTCACGCTGGCGGCGGCGACCAGCTTCGTGTTCGACGGCCTGTCGACCGACGCGTCGTTCAGCGTCACGCTGACCGGCCCCGGCGGCCTGTCCGTCACCCGCAACGTCCGCAACGGCGACAGCTTCGAGCTGGGCGGCGGCAATCCCGTGTTCGCCGCGGCGGCCGGCGCCTACACGCTGGTCGTCACCTCCACCAACACCGGCCCCGGCAGCTACGCGTTCCGGCTGGTGGACCTGGCCGCCGCCGTGCCGATCGCGCTCGACACGCCGATCAGCGTCACGCTGCCGGTCGGCTACGCGACGCAGGCCTTCAGCTTCAGCGGCGCCGCGGGCGACAAGCTGCTGTTCGACAGCCTGACCGGCCTGTCCGACAGCAACAACGTCGATGTCCGCATCATCGATCCCCTGGGCCGGCAACTGATCGGGCCCGTCGGCTTCACGCCGAACGGCAGCATCGTGCTGCCGTCGGCGGGCACGTATGTACTGCTGCTCGAAGGCCGCACGGTCTACGACCGCGTGTCGCCGCTGACGGTCTCGTTCGCGCTGGACCGTCAGACGACGCAGGCGCTGACCACCACGATCTCCGGCGCGAACCCCGCCGCCGGTCCGCTCTGGGGCGGCGGCATGACGGCCGGGCATGGCCTGACGCTGACCGGTGCGGACGAGGTCGTCGTGCCCGACGGCGCCGTCACTGCCCAGACGGGTAGCTTCACGATCGAGGCGTATATCAACCTCCAGCGCTTCAGCAACACGTGGACGCCGATCGCGGTCAAGGACAGCGCCGACGGCGCGCTGCGGGGCTATGGCCTGTTCGTCAACGCGAGCGGCTACGTCTACTTCGGCGTCGCCGACGCGTCCGGCGAGATCGGCGCGCAAAGCGCCGGTGGCCTGGTGACGCTGAACACCTGGACCGAGATCGCCGCCATCGTCGATCGCACCTTCAACACGCTGCAGATCCTGATCAACGGCGTCGTCGTCGCCAGCACCACGCTACGCCCCTTGCCCGGCATCGCAGTCGGCGGCCCGCTTGTGCTCGGCGCCACCCGCGAGTTCGACGCGAGTTACGGCCGCCTGGTCGGCGGCCTGGATCGCGTCCGGCTGTGGAGCACCGCCCTCACGCCCGCGCAGCTTCTCGCCGGGATGGCCCACCCGCTGCCCAGCAGCAGCCCGGGCCTCGTGCTCGATCTGCCCTTCGCCGAGGGCAGCGGCGCCACCACCGCCAACGCCGCCACCGCGGGCGGCACGGCGACGCTGGCCGGCTACAACCAGGATGGCATCACCGGCAACCTGGCCGAAGCCGGGCAGAAGAACGTCTACAGCTTCAGCGTCGCCGCGCAGACCCGCCTGTTCATCGACAGCCTCGGCGCGCCGGACGGCGTGCGCTGGACCCTGACCGGCCCGTACGGCGACATCGCCGGCAACCTGCTGCGCAACACCAACGGCTACGACAACGGCGGCAACCCCATCGTCACGCTGCCGCCCGGGGCCTACACGCTGACCATCTCCGGCGACGGCGACGCGCACGGGCTGTACAACCTCCGCCTCGTCGATCTCGCCACCGCGACGCCCATCACCCCCGGCGCCGCCGTCACCGGCACGCTGCTGCCCGCCGACCGCGCGTCGGTCTATTCCTTCACCGCCGCCGCCAACGCCACGCTGTTCTTCGACCCCGGCGCGGTGCACGGCGAGGTCAGCTGGCGGCTGATCGACCCCTTCGGCCGCCAGCTCGGCGGTCCCCGCGGCTTCAGCGTCACCTCCGTGGCGCTGCCGTACGCCGGCGTCTGGACCATCATGATCGAGGGCCGGTCGTACGAATCCGCCCGGTCCAGCTTCGGCTTCAACGCCATCCTCTCGCCCGTTTCGACCACCGCGCTGACCGTCGGCGCCACCGTGAACGGCACGATCGCCGTGCCGTCCGAAACCGACAACTACACCTTCACGCTGGCCGCCGCCGGGCAGTTCGTGTTCGACAGCCTGACCAATGACAACCGCTTCACCTGGACGCTGACCGGCCCCGCCGGGACGGTCGTCAACGCCCGGAGCTTCCAGTATTCCGACGGCGGCAACATCGGCGGCAGCACCGCGCTGCCGCTGTCGGCCGGCGCCTGGACGCTGTCGGTGCAGGCCAGCGGCGATGTGACCGGCGCCTACGCCTTCCGCCTGCTGGACCTGGCTGCCGGCACGGCCGCGACGGTCGACACGGCCATCACCGGCACGCTCGGCGACGGCGGGGCCGATACCAACGTCTACCGCTTCACCGCCACGGCCAGGCAGCGCGTCGATTTCCACGGCGACAGCAGCTCCAGCGGCAGCACCACCTGGCGGCTGCTGGATCCCTACGGCAACCTGGTGTTCGGCCCCGTGGCGCTGAACGATCCGGGCCCGCTGACCTTGATCGCCGGCGTCTACACGCTGCTGATCGAGGGCACGGTCGGCCAGACCGGCGGGGCCACCTACGGGTTCACGATACGGACGGTTCCGCAGCAGGCCGCCGCCGGGCAGACGACGCAGGACTTCGAGGGCGGCGCCAACGCGCTGCCCTACACGCTGGTCAACATCAGCGGCCCCGCCGCCGCGGTCTTCAACGGCGCCTCGAACGTGCTGCGCCTCACCACCACAGGCAGCACGACGAACCAGGACAACGCCGCCTATTTCCCGATCACGCAGGACGGCCCGCTGCAGCAGATCAAGGTCGATCTCGATTTCCGCATCTCGCCCAACGCCAGCCCGGACAGCGCCATCGGCGTGGCGTTGCTGGATGCCGCCACCTGGGGCAACAGCGGCGCCGGGCCGGACCTGTTCACGGACAGCAGCCTGGCCCACTCGATCGCGATCTACTTTAACAAGAACAACCGCTTCGGCGGCGACACCGAGGCCAACAACGTCTCGATCCGTACCGGCGCCGGGCTGATCCAGCAGGCGCAGATCAGCCCATCGACGCAGTTCGACCTCGGCAGCGGCAGCCTGATCCATGCGACCATCACTGTGGGCCAGACGGACGGCGGATCGCTCGTCACGCTGACGCTGACGCCGGCGGGGGGTGCTGCACTGACGATCCTGAAGGGCGTGTTCGTGGCGGGCTTCATGCTGCGGACCAGCCGCGTCGCGGTGGGCGCGCACAACTACGGCCAGGCGGCGGACCAGGACGTCGACAACGTCGCCATCACGGCCACGCCGGGCGCGGACCCTGCCACGCCGATCGCCCTGGGCCAGACCGTATCCGGCTCCATCCTGACGGCGGGCGCGGTCGAGCAGTTCAGTTTCGACTTGGCCGCCCCGACGAGCATCGTCGTCGACAACCTGCTCGCCACCTTCAACTACCAGGCACTCCGCATTACCGGTCCGGCAGGGGTCCTGACCGACCTATACTTCACCAACGAGGACTCCGCCTACCGGTCCGGTTCAAACATTCTGGCGCTTGCGACCGGGCACTACACGGTCACGGCGTATGCGAACTACGGCAAGACGGGCACCTTCGCCTTCCGCCTCCTCGATATCTCGACCGCGACACCCATCCAGGTCGGCAGCCCTGCCAGCACGCCCATCACGGCGACGCTCAACCCCGGCAACCAGACCGCGCTGTTTTCCTTCACCGGGACCGCCAGCCAGGTCATCAGCTTCCTCAACGTCGGCCCCGTGCCGAACACCTATGTCCGGCTGATCGATCCCGATGGGGTCCTGGTGTTCGGCCCGGCCTACATCGGCGAGCTGGACACGGTGACGCTGACCAAGACCGGCGTCTACCTGCTGTCGCTGGAGGGCATCTACACCGACACCGCGGCGCACACGCTGCAGTTCCAGGTGCTGGACGCCAGCGACCGTGTGGGCACGCTGACGCTCGGCCAGACCGTCGACGGCCAGGTGAACGTGCCGGGGCAGCGCGACGTCCATACCTTCACGCTCACCGCGGGAACCCTCCTCTATCCGGACTCGCTGACCGGCGACGGCAACCTGACCTGGGCCGTGACCGGGCCCAGCGGCGCCATCGACAGCCGCAGCTTCACCAGCACCGATGGGAACCAGCGCGCCGGCACGGACCCGGTCGCCTTCTATGCGGGCCCCGGCGACTACAAGCTGATCGTCACCCGCTACAACACCGGGACCGGCAACTACGGCTTCCGTTTGCTGGACCTCGCCGCCGCCGCGCCGTTGGCGCTGGCCACCGCGACGCCGGTGACGCTGGACCCGGGCAGCGGCACCCAGGCCTACGCCATCACTGCCAGCGCCGGCGACAAGCTGCACATCTCGGCGGCCGCCAGCGTGAGCACCGTGGCGCTTCGCCTGCTCGACAGCGCCGGGCGCCTCATCGCCACCGTGAACAACGGCAATACCGGTTTCGACACCGCGGCGCTGCCCTACACCGGCGTCTACACGCTGCTGGCCGAGGGCTACATCTACAACGGCCCGTCGACCGTGGCGCTGACGCTGCACGCGGACCGCATCACCAGCCCCACCCAGGCCACGGCGCTGGGCGCGCAGATCGACGCCGTCATCGCAACGCCCGGGCAGCGGCAGGACTATACCTTCGACCTGGCGTCGGCGAAGACCGTGCTGATCGACCCGCTGGGCCTGGACAGCCGCTTCTCCTGGACGCTGACCTACCCGGACGGCACGACCACCAGCCGCAGCTTCAACGCGAACATCCTCGGCGGCTACTACACGCCGACGTCGCTGCTGACGCTGCCCCCCGGGCACTACACCCTGACGATTGCCGCGAGCCCGAACACCACGGCGACGGGCGCTGCGTCGCTGCGGCTGCTGGACCTGTCTTCCGCGCCATCGGTCGTGCCAGGCGCGCCCACCAGCGGCACGCTGGCGCCGGCGGGCGCCGTGACGCTGTATCAACTGCCCGGCGTCGCAGGCGAAAAGTTCTTCTTCTCGGCGCCCAGCCAAAGCGGCGGCAGCGCGCAATGGGCGCTGATCGACCCGGCCGGCAACCAGGTCTTCTTCCAGGGCTTCTCCGACGCGGGCATCCGCACGCTGGCGGCCACCGGCACTTACGCGCTGTTGGTGATCGACAACGGCAGCGACTACGCGCCGCCGCTGACCTACACGTTCAGCGTCTTCGACGACACGCCGGCAGCACCCATCGCCATTCCGCGGGTGAGCAACACGCTGCTGCCCGACCTGCAGGTGACCGGGCTTGCCGTCTCGGCCCCCGGCGGCACGATCCAGTCCGGCTCCGCCATCACCGTCGCCTGGCAGGACACGAACACCGGGGCCGCCGCGGCCACGGGCGCCTGGACCGACCGGCTGGTGATCCGCAACGTCACCACCGGCGCCGTGATCGCCACCCAGCTGATCGCCAATGACGGCGCCACGCCGCTGGCGCCCGCGGGGGCTCTGCCGCGCAGCGTGACGCTGAACCTGCCGGCGGGCGGCCTCGCGGTCGGGCAGCTTCTGGTCAGCGTCACGACCGATTCCGCCAACGCCATCGCCGAGGGCAACCGCACCGGCACCGCCGAGAGCAACAACACCGGGTCCGTCACCGTCACCTCGGTGCTCGCCACCTATCCGGACCTCGTGCCGTCCGCGGTCGCGGCCAGCCCGGGCGACAGCTACACGCCGGGCCAGACGGTGACGGTCACCTGGACCACGACGAACGCCGGCAACGCCGCGACCGGGCCCAACGGCTGGACCGAGCAGCTGATCGTCACCGACCAGACGACCGGCCACCAGATCGCGCTGGCCACCGTCGTGCAGCCGAACGGCGCGCCGCTGGCGGCCGGCGGCGCCGTGCAGCGCAGCGCGCAGGTCATCTGGCCGACCAGCGGCGACGTGTCGGGCAACTTCACCTTCGCGGTGACGGTCGACACCAAGAACGACATCTTCGAGGCCAATGCCGCCGGCACCGGCGAGAGCAACAACGCCGTCGCGATCAGCGTGCTGTCGGCGCCGGACCTGGTGGTGCAGGCGCTGAAGGTCGATCCGGCGGCCACGCCGCACGCCGGCGGCCAGGTCACGCTGCTGTGGAACGATGTGAACACCGGGACCGCGGCCACCGTGGGCGGCTGGTCGGACCTCGTGTCGATCGCGAACGTGCTGACCGGCGAGGAGATCGTACACACCATCGTGCCGGCCGGCGCCAGTGCGGCGCCGCTGGCCGCAGGCGCAAGCCTGGCCCGCAGCGTCACCGTGGCGCTGCCGGCGGGGGCACGCGGGGCGGGGGACCTGCGGGTCACCGTCACCGCGAACCGCGACACCAACGGCAACGCGCAGATCGTCGAGGCCAACACGGGCGGCGTCGGCTATTACAACAACAGCCTGCAACTCGTCTTCACCTCGTCGGTCACCAGCTACCCGGACCTCGTGGCCTCCGCCCTGACGGCGCCGGCGACGGGCCGGGGAGGCGCTGCGATCAGCGTCGGCTGGACCGTCACCAATGCGGGCCTGGCGCCCACCGACGCCGCCACCTGGACCGACACCGTCGTGTTCAGCCCGGACAACACGATCGGCAACGCCGACGACATCGTGCTGGGCAGCTTCAAGCACACCGGCGCGCTGAACCCCGGCGGCGCCTACACGCAGGCGCAATCCGTCACCTTGCCGCTCCAGTTCAGCGGCGCCGGGCACATCGCGGTGCTGACCGACGCCGCCGGCGCCGTGACCGAGCCCGACCGCGCCCGGGAATACATCACCACCCCCGCGACGATCACCGTCACGTCGCCCTATTCGGACCTGACGACCGAGGCGGTGTCCGCCCCCGCCACCGCGCATGACGGCGACCGCATCACCGTTGCCTGGCGCGTGCGCAACCTCGGCGACACGGGCACTGACCTTACCGGCGGCGGGGCCTGGACGGACAGCATCTACCTGTCGCAGTCCAGCACGGCTGGCACGGGCGCGATCCTGCTGGGCCAGGTGACGCACGGCACGGCGCTGGCTTCGGGCGCGGCCTACACCGCCAGCGCCAGCTTCTCGCTGCCGGGCGGCGTGACCGGCGCATACCACGTGCTGGTCGTCACCAACGCGAACAACGGCGCGTATGAGGCCGGGCGCACCGCCAACGACACCGGCGAGGCGTTCCAGGCGCTGCTGATCGACGCGCAGCCCTCGGCCGACCTGACCGTGACGGCCGTCGGCCTGCCGGCGCAGACCGTGCCCGGCGTGCCGACGCAGGTCACCTTCGTCGTCAAGAACGTCGGCGAGGCCATCGCCCGCGGCCCCTGGACGGATCAGCTCGTGCTGCTGTCCGGCCCTGGCCTCGCCAACTCCACGTCGATCGGCGCGGTGCAGCGCAACTTCGACCTGATGCCAGGCGACAGCTACACCGTCACGGCGACGGTCACGCTGCCGAACCTGCCGGATGGCGCCGTGCAGATCGCGGTGACGACCGATTCAGGCGCGCAGGTGAACGAGGCCGGGCGCCGCGCCAACAACACCATCGACAGCGCCGGCTTCACGACCACGCACCCGGACCTCGTGCCGGTACAGGTGCAGGAGCCGTCGTCGATCGTCTCCGGCCAGACGCTGACCGTCACCTGGACCACGTCCAACGTCGGCACCGGGCCGGCCCTGGGCGGCTGGATGGAGACCGTGACCCTCGTGCAGGGCGCCGTACGCACCGTCGTCGGCACGATCAGCCAGACCGACCCGCTGGCGGCCGGCGCGTCGGTCGCGCGGCGGATCGACTACGCGCTGCCCATTTCGATCAGCGGGCTATATCAGGTCATCGTCACGGTCGACTCCGGCAACGCGGTGGCGGAAACCGCCGCCGGGGAGGCCAACAACAGCGTCGCCACCCCGCTGGCCGTGTCGCTGGCCCCCTATGCGGACCTCGCCGTCTCGGCCGTGACGGCGCCGGCCACGACGATCTCTGACCCGGCCACCGTCGAGTTCAAATGGACGGTCAGCAACGTCGGCACCGGGGCCGGGATCACCAACACCTGGACCGACACCGTCATCGCCTCGGTCGATGCCGTGGCGGGCAACAGCGACGACATCGTGCTGGGCAGCTACGCGCATGCCGGCGGCCTGGCGCTGGGGGCGTCCTACACGCAGGACCAGACGATCACGCTGCCGCCGGGGTTCAGCGGCCACTACCACCTGTTCGTGCAGACGAACGCCGGCGGGACGGTGTTCGAAAACGGCAGCATCGTCAACGACGTGGCCCAGGCGCCCAACACCTTCGACGTCGTGCCCTATCCCTATGCCGACGACATCGTGTCCTCGATCACCGCCGCGCCGGGTGCGGCCAGCGGCCAGCCGTTGAAGATCACCTGGACCGTCGCCAACCAGGGCATCGGCACCACCGACGTGGCCGAATGGCTGGACAACGTGTATCTCAGCCGCACGACGGACGGCGCCAACCGCACGCTGCTGGGCGCGTTCGACCACCTGGGCTTCCTGGCGGTGGGCGACAGCTACACCCGCAGCGCCACGGTGCAGCTGCCTGACGGCATCCAGGGCGACTACTACATCATCGTGGTGACGCCGGGCTCGGCCACGCCGTATGGCGGCTCGCCGTTCGAGTTCATCTACACCGGCAACGACACCGGCGTTTCGGGCATCGTGCCCGTGTCGCTGACCCCTGCGCCGGACCTGGTCGTCAGCGCCGTCACCGCACCCGCCACGGCGGCCGAGGGCAGCGCGATCAGCGTCGGCTACACCGTGCGGAACCAGGGCGCCGGCGTTGCCAACGGCGCCTGGACCGACACGATCGTGCTGCACCAGGTCGGCGACCCCGGGGCCGGGACCGTCGTCGGCACCTACAGCTTCGCCGGCCCGCTGGCGGCCGGGCAGTTCTATACGCGGACCGAGCAGATCACGCTGCCGCTGCACGTCTCGGGCGGCTACGACCTGATCGTGGTGACCAACGCCGGCGGCACGCTGTACGAGGGTGCAGGCGCCGGCAACGACCAGACGAAATCGGCCAACCCGGTCCTGGTCACCGTGCTGCCGCGCCCGGACCTGGTCGTGACCGCGGTCACTGCGCCGGCGACCATCAACGCCGGGGCATCCGCGTCGGTGTCGTTCGTCGTCACGAACGTCGGCTCGGTGGGCACCGGCTCCACGCGATGGACCGACAAGGTCTACCTGTCGCTCGACAGCACGATCTCGTCCGACGACATCCTGGTCTCGTCGCTGGCGAACGGCTCGGCGCTGGACCCGACTCAGCAGTACTCGACCGACGGCGGCAGCTTTGTCGTACCGCTGCGCTACCGCGGCACCGTCTACCTGATCGTGCAGACCAATGCCGGCGGCAGCGTCGATGAGTATCCGAACGGCGGCAACGACATCAAGGCGACGCCGCTCTATGTGAACCCGGCGCCGTTCGCGGACCTGGTCGTCAGCAACGTCACCGCGCCCACGCTGGCCTTCCCCGGCAACCAGGCGACGGTCCACTACACCGTCACGAACAAGGGCGCCGGGCCCACCAACCTCGGCAACTACGCCGAGCAGATCTGGCTGACCAAGGACAAGCAGCGGCCGAACCCCGGTCTGGGCGATATCCTGCTGACCGAGGTGCAGTACGCGGGCGGCATCCTGGCCAAGGGCGCCGGCTATGACCGCTCCGTCACCGTGACGCTGCCCAGCACGGGCCTGGTTTCCGGCGTCTACTACCTGACCGCCTGGGTCGATCCGTACGGCACGCTGCTGCAGGACGAGCTGGCGGTCAACGTCAACCCGGACGACCCCAACGAGATCCAGAACGACAACTACAAGGCCGGCAATTCCAGCACCGGCGGCACCCAGATCATCGGCCCGGCGGCGCCGGCGCCGGCGTTGCTGCCCGACCTCACGGTTCCCACCGTGACGGCGGACCGAACCGGCGCAGCGACGCAGAATTTCACCTTCAGTTGGACGGTGCTGAACAACGGCCCCGGCACGGCCTTCGCCGCCGACGGCTGGTCCGACACCGTCTATTTGTCCGACCGGCCGCCGGGCACGCAGGGCGCCAATGTCTGGACGCTCGGCAGCTATGGCGCCGTCAGCGACCTGCTGTCCGGCCAGAGCTACACCAACACGCAAACCGTGCTGCTCAATCCGGCGGCGCGCGGCACGTATGTGATCGTCACGACCACGATACGGCACGAGACGAACACCGCCAACGACACCGGGTCGACCACCACGAACATCACCGGGGTGCAGCCGGACCTGCAGGTGCAGTCGGTGACCGTGCCGCCCTCGGCCGACAGCGGCGAGAAGGCGACGATCACCTACACGGTGCTGAACAACAGCACCGCGCCGATCTGGTCCGGCACCCAGTATTGGGGCGACGACATCTACCTGTCGCGCGACAGCACCTTCATCCTGAGACGGGCCACCTACCTGGGCAGCGTGACCCATGTAAACGCCGGCCTG
>JAYUCA010000241.1:0-6008 GCA_043740535.1 Rhodospirillales bacterium
CGCCGCAAGGGCGGCTCGCGATGACGGGTCTTTGCAGGGGCGACCCGCAATGGCGGGTCTTTGCAAGGGCGGATCGCCATGACGGGTCATGATCCCTGAAACCTGGCAGGACGTCACCATGCCCCGCTGAAAAACCATGTTGGCCGCCGCCGCAGGCGCCATCACGAGTCTTCGCGCTGCTCCCACCCTCGGTTGGTTTCAGTCCGCCCCGTCCGATGGCGACCCTGGTCGCCATGCAACTTCACCGCCCCCTTGCAGGTTCTATCCGGCTCGATGCCGGCCACATCCTGGCCGGTCCCTCCCGGATCGTCCCCTATGCACATCGTCACCGCGCCGCCCGCCTCGCTCGTCACCCGCCTGGCGCCCCTTCTCGACACCCTGCCGCACGACGCGCCCGCGCTCGATGAACGCCAGCACTTCCCCGCACGCATCGTCGAGGCACTCCACGCCGCCGGTGCGCTGGCCGCCCCGCTTCCCGTCCCTCACTTCGGCCAGGGGCTGGGCACCGAACCAGGCGCAGCGCTCCGCTGCTTCGAAACCCTGCATGCATTCGGCCGCGCCTGGATGCCCCTCGGCCGCGTCTTCGAAGGTCACGTCAACGCCATCCGCCTGATCGTCCGGTACGGCACAGCCGCCCAGGCCGCCGCCGCCGCGGACGACGTCCACGCCGGCCGACTGTTCGCCGTCTGGATCGCCGAGAACCCGGCCGACCCCGTCCGCTTCGACCATGACACGTTGCACGGCGCCAAGACCTTCGCCTCCGGCCAGGGCGCAGTCACCCGCGCGGTCGTCACTGCCCGCGAAGCCCGTCTTGAACAGATGGTCCTGGCCGATGTCGGCGCCGTCGAACCCGCCGCCAAGCCCGACCTGCACGGCATGCGCGGCGCCGGCACCGCGCGCGTCGATCTTACCGGAGTCTCGGCCATCCGTATCGGCCGACCCGGCGACTACATGCGCCAGCCCGAGATCTCCCTGGGCGCCTGGCGCACCCTTGCCGTGCTGTCCGGCGGCGCCGCAAGCCTCGTCGATGCCCTTCGATCCGCCCTGGCCGATGCCGGCCGCGACGCCGACCCGCACCAGCGCGCCCGCCTCGCCGCCTGCCTCGCCGCCCAGGAAACCGCCCGCCTATGGGCCGCACGCGCCGCCGCGCTGGCCGAGGCGGCGAATGCGTCCGAGGACGCGTCCGGCTACGTGAAGCTGGCCCGCCTCGCCGTCACCGGCGCATGCCTGACCATCATCGAGCACGCCCAGCGCTCCGCCGGGCTCGCCGCGTTCGTGCGCCCCTCCCGCATCGAGCGCCTGTGCCGGGACCTTTCGACCTACGTGCGGCAACCTGCCCTCGATGAAACGCTCGATGAAGCCGCAGCGCACTTCATCGATCGCCCGCTGCCATGATGGCTGCCGCCGCCACTGCCGCCGCCACTGCCGCCGCCATGACCGCCGGCGCCGCCCATGCGACGATGCGCGACCTGCCGATCCTCCCCTTCGAGGCGATCTTCGGCCCGGCCCCGATCCTTGTGCTGGCGCCGCACCCCGATGACGAATCCCTGGGCTGCGGCGGGGCCATCGCCGAGGCATGCGCCCGCCGCCACCCCATCCATGTCGCGATCCTGACCGACGGGGCCGGGTCCCACCCCAACAGCCAGATTTGGTCAGCTTCGCGCCTGATCGACCGCCGCCGCTCCGAAACCCGATCCGCCACCGCCCTGCTTGGCCTGCCGGCAGGCCAGCTGCATTTCCTCGACGAGCCTGACACCAGGGCCCCGCACGACGGCCCGGCCTTCGACACGGCGCTCGACCGCCTGTGCGGCATATTGGCCGCCGCGCGCATCGGCACGGTCTGCACCACCTGGGCCGGCGACCCCCATACGGACCACGTCGCTGCGGCGCTGCTCGGCGCCGCCGCCTGCCGCCGGTTGGACCTGGTCTTGCTGTCCTACCCGGTCTGGGGCTGGACGCTCGGCCCCGCCGCCGCCGTCCCCGCCGTTGCCCGCGGGGCACGGTTGGACATCGCCCGCCACCTGCCGCGCAAGCGCCAGGCCATCGCTGCCCACGTCTCCCAGCATCCAGGCCTGATCACCGACGACCCCGGCGGCTTCCACCTGCCGCGGGCATTCCTCGCCCACTTCGACAGCCCCTACGAAACCTTTTTGGAGCAAGCATGACCCTGGACAACGACCCCACGACGCAAGCTTCTGCAACCGATTGCGCCGGAGGGTGGAACGCACCTCGCATCGCACCAACGCGATGGACCGCAGACGGGCCGGTCGTCGACGCACGCCCCGCAAGCCGCGGCCCGGCCTATTTCGATGCCCTGTATGCAAAAGACCCCGATCCATGGCGCTTCGAGACCAGCCCCTACGAGCAGGATAAATATCGAGCCACCCTGGCCGCTCTGCCGCCCCGGCGCTGGGGCCGCGGCTTCGAGGCCGGATGCTCGATCGGCGTGATGACCCGGCTTCTGGCCGCCCGCTGCGACCATCTTCTGGCGGTCGATCATGCCGCCTATGCGGTCCAGGCCACCCGAAGCAGGTGTGCGGACCTGGCGCATGTCGAGGTTCGGCAGGCCAGCATACCTGGAACCTGGCCCGTCGCCGGCATCGACCTCATCGTGTTGTCGGAGGTGCTCTATTTCCTATCCGCCGCGGATATCGCCCGTTGCACCCGGCTGTCGTGCGAACGGTTGGCCCAGGACGGCCTGATCGTTCTGGCGAACTGGCGCGGCGCTACCGGCGCCGTCCTTTCGGGCGATGCCGCGGCCGATCTGTTTGTCGCCGGGATGCTGGCGTGCGGCCGGGATGCCGGCGAGCCCTGGCAGCACACCCGGATCGATCACGATCCCCGCTACAGGCTCGATCTTCTGCTGCGCCCGGTGGGCCAGGCGCCGTAGCCGCCGCAATACGGCCCGCGCCCGGGTGGTTTCCGGCGCCAGCCACCCTGCTGGCACGGGCGCCCGGCGCAAGGCTGGGCTCGCCGCCTCGATCGACTCCCACGCCATCCCGAAATGCGGCGCGTCCAGCAACGACGCCAAGTGTTGTCGATCGATGCCAAGCGAACTCACCAGCTCCGGCCCGAGGGTCGCCGGGTGCTTGCGCGCATGGATGCCGCGCAACCGCTGCCGCAGCTGCGCCCGCCGGACCGCGTCTGCCACGCATTCCAGCCGGTCATCCAGGAACGGGTCCGGCGCCAGCAGCCGCCGGCGGATCGTGTCGGCCATGCCCCCCTGGGCTCGGCCCACGGTCCGTCCGGACACCGTCACCTCGACCTCACGCGCATGCCGCACCCTCGCATCGATCCGCCGCAGCGCCGCCACGAAGGCCCGGTCCTCGCCGCTGCCGATCGCCGGCACACCGCCGGCCGCCGCATGCGCGGCCCCGGTGACGGCGATGCTGGCGCCCGAGTTCTCCGTGTGGCGGGGCCAAGGGTCGGCCGGATCGGGGTCGAGCAGCCACGCGATCTCGTCCAGCATCGTGCCATACGCGCACTCCCGCCGGTCGTCGTCATGCAGCCGCGGCGGGATCAGCGCGGCGTCCGTCGGGTCGATGACCGCCCGCCCGCACACCGCGTCCGCTCCCGCCGCGATCGCGTCGAGATTGGCCCGCACCCAGCCTGGCGGCGCCACGCTGTCCGCATCGCTGGTCAACAGCACATAGTCGTCGAGGCCGGCCTGCGCCGCGATGCTGGCTGCCTGGCGCATGGCCATCGACCGGGCCATGCCGGCGCTGGCCAGATCGGGCGGGAGCGCCACGTCTTCGAGATGCAGGCGCAGCCGCCCGTCCCCGCGCCACCCCGCAGCGATCGCGGCGGTCCCGTCCGTGCAGTTGTTCAAGAACAGCAGGACGCTGGCCGGACCTGGCTCATCCTGCGCCGCGAGACCCGCGAGACACGCGCTGATCCGTTCCGCCTCATTGCAGACGGGGATCGCGATCAGGGTTGGCGGCCGGTCCCGGTATCTCACCATACCGTAACGATAAAGGCCGCTTCGGGTTGCATCGTGCTTGCGGATGAACGCATGCAACGCACCCGGCCTGCTCGACCGGTGAATGCAACCCAGGATTGCGGAACATTTGCAGATCATTCGGGGGTTCCGATGAATTCTTCGTCATGACCCGAATTTTCATACCGCCTCTGTCACGGAATCGGACATTTTCCGTCCCGCCAAGAGTTGAAGCATTGGTTTCTGAACCATTAACATCGCGACACGATGGCGGTCCAAACCGCCCGGAGGAACGGGACGCCTCAATGTTCCGCGCAGTCGATCGGCTCGCAACCACGACGAGGGCGCTGTGACAAACTGGAAAACTGCCGCCGACGGTAGCTGGACCATTCCGACGTCATGGGACACGGGCCTTGTGCCCGGACCGGCCGATGACGTGGTGCTCGGCCTGGCCGGGGGCTACCGGGTTTCCCTCACCGCCAGCGTTGCCAGCCATGCGCTGACGATCCTCAACAGCGCTGCGTCCCTGGTGGTGACCGCTACCGGTGGCCTGGTTGCCTTCGGCGGCGACGTTTCCGTCGCCGGGGCATTCGGTGTGGACAGCGACCGTTTCAGCAGCGAGGGCGGATCGAGCGTCACTGTCGCCGGCACGTTGACCAACACTGGCAGCATCGTGGTCGGTCAGGCCACCGGCGGCCCCAGCGCCGCGACGAGGCTGACCGCGGGCAATTTGACGGGGGCAGGCAGCGTCACGCTGAACGGCGGCGCCGGGGCCGCGTCGCCGTTGGCCGAGATCGACGTCTTGGCCGCCGCGCCCGGCACGCTGCTCGCCAGCACGGCGCTGAACGGCAACAGCCTGCTGCGCTACAACAGCGGCCAGATCGGCATCATCGCCGCCAACGTCGGCCTGTCCTTGTCCGGACCGCTCGCGCTCATCGCCGACGCCAGCGACACCACGACCAACAGCGCGTTGACCGGCCTGACCCAGATCGACGGCACGCGGGCCGTGCTGAACGGCGACAGGGTCGCCATCGCCGGCAACCTCGCCAACACCGGGTCGATCAACCTCGATGGCGACGGCTACTCGGGCGAGGGCGGGTCCAGCATCACGGTCGGCGGCACGCTGACCAACACGGGCGGCATCGCCGTCGGCCCCTTCACCGGCGGCCTGTCGGCGGCCACGAAACTCGTGGTCGGCAACCTCGCAGGCAGCGGCGACGTCGCCGTGCACGGCAGCACCGCCGCCGCCACCCCGCCCCAGGCCGAGATCGACATCCTCGTCGCCGCCCCCACCACTTTGATTGGCAACACCAAGCTGGATGGCAACGCGCTGATCCGCTACGCCAGCGGCCAGGTTGCCACCATCGCTGTCGGCAAAACACTATCTCTCAACGGTCCCCTGACCCGGCTGGCCGACGCCAGCGACACCACGACCAACAGCGCGTTGACCGGCCTGACCCAGATCGACGGCACGCTGGCCGTGCTGAACGGCGACAGGGTCGCCATCGCCGGCAACCTCGCCAACACCGGGTCGATCAACCTCGATGGCGACGGCTATTCGGGCGAGGGCGGGTCCAGCATCACCGTCGCCGGCACGCTGACCAACACCGGCAGCATCGCCGTCGGTCCCTTCACCGGCGGCCTGTCGGCGGCCACGAAACTGGTGGTCGGCAACCTTGCCGGCGCCGGCGACGTCGCCGTGCACGGCAGTGCCGCCGCCGCCACCCCGCCCCAGGCCGAGATCGACATCCTCGCCGCCGCCCCCACCACGCTGATCGCCAACACCAAGCTCGATGGCAACGCGCTGATCCGCTACGCCAGCGGCCAGGTCGCCACCATCGCTGTCGGCAAAACACTATCTCTCAACGGTCCCCTGACCCGCCTGGCCGACGCCAGCGACACCACGACCAACAGCGCGTTGACCGGCCTGACCCAGATCGACGGCGTCCTGGCCGTGCTGAACGGCGACAAGGTCGCCATCGCCGGCAACCTGGCCAACACCGGGTCGATCAACCTCGACGGCGACGGCTACTCCGGCGAGGGCGGGTCCGGCATCACCGTCGCCGGCACG
>JAYUCA010000242.1:0-4240 GCA_043740535.1 Rhodospirillales bacterium
GGCAGCACCGCCGTCACGCGGGCGAGCGTCGGCGCGCGCGCCAGGGCGACGGCCTCGGACACGCTCACACCCGCCGTGCCGCAGGCGCGCCGAACAGCCCCTGCGGCGCCGCCAGCAGCGCCAGGATGAAGACAGCGAACACGGCAACGCTGGCGAACACCCCGCCCACCAGGAAGTTCGCCGCCTGCTGGAACAGGCCCAGCGCCAGCCCCCCCACCACCGCGCCCCGGTTGTTGCCCAGCCCACCCAGCGCCACCGGCACGAAGCCGTAGAAGTTCAGCATCGCCCCGTTGGCGAAGAACGCCAGCAGCAACTGCCCGCTGCTGAACCCGGCCAGCCCCGCCACGGCGCCCGCCAGCGCATAGCTCGCCATGCGCAGGTTGCGCTCCGGCAGCCCCAGCGCGCGGGCGGCGAAGTTGTCCTCGGCGATTGCGACGAAGGCCCGGCCGACCAGCGTGCGGCGATACATCCACTCCAGGCCGCCGATCACCACCGCGCACGCCAGCACCGGCAGCCAGAACTTCTCGTCGGTGATGCCGGACCCGATGCCCAGCAGGCGCGGGAAGGGCTGCGGCTCGGTGCTCCATTCGATGGCGGTGAACTGCTGGATCATCAACGCCGCCGCCAGCGTCGACAGCACGTACAGATGCTGCTCCAGCTTGGCCAGCACCGGCCGCACGGCGACGATCTCCGTCACGACCCCCACCGCGGCGCAGCACACCAGCGTCAGCGCCAGCCCCACCGGGATAGGCAGCCCGAGGCGCAGCACGAACATCGCGCCGAACACCCCGCCCAGCATGCCGAGCTGCCCGCTCGTGAAGCTCATGACCCGGCTGGCCGCGAACATCACGTTGTAGGTGATGCCGATCAGCGCATAAACGGCCCCGAGCGCCAGGCCCGATGCGAGGATCGAGGCCAGCATGATCAGGTGTAGCCGGGCGCCAGCTTGAAAGCCCCATCCTTCTGCGAGTTCGCCTGCGACATCACGACGTCGCCCTGCGGGTAGCCGTTATGCTCGGTGGCGTTGAACGTGTATTCGCCGAACACGCCGGGATAGCTTTTCAGGCCGTTCCAATGTGCGATGATGGCGTCCGGCGTGCTGGCGCCCGAGGCCTCGACCGCCTTGGCCACCAGGTTGACCGCGTCGTAGCCGCAGGCGACCCACCACAGCGCCGTGTCCGCCAGATCCACCTTGCCGGCCAGCGACTTCACGAACGCCGCGCTCCGCGCCGGCAGCTTGCCGGCCGCGTCGAAGCTGCAGGTTTTGTAGCCGACCATGTAGACCTTGTCCCAGTTGGCCGGCTTCTCCAGCAGGTTGCGGATGTCGCCGGAGCCGAGCGACGGGTGGCCGACGATGGGGACGTCCCAGCCCAAGGTCGCCCGCACATTCATCATGCGCGACAGCAGCCCCACGCTGACGGTCCAGACCACGATCGCCTTGGCCCCGGCGTTTTTGGCGCGCAGCATGTCGGGCGTCACGTCCGGCTGCGTCGCGTCGATCTGCGCCTGGCTGACGACGTTCGCGCCGTCCTTGCCGAACGCTGCGACGGTGGCCGCGACCGCGCTGGTGCCATAGCCGGTCGTGTCGCCGAACACGGCCACGTCCTTCAAGTTCAACTGCTTCAGCACGAAGCCGCGCACGGCGTCGTCCCACTGCCCGTTGCTGGGCGCCAGGCGGAAGGCGCTGGGGTATTTGACCGGGTCGATCAGGCTGTCGACGACGCAGGGGTGGATGCACGGCATCTTCGCGCGCGCCATGATCGGCGTGGTGGCCAGCGCCTCGCCCGAGTTCGTCGGCCCCCACACGGCATGCACCTTGGCCCGGCTGATCAGGTCCTGCGTCGCGTTCACGGCCTTGGTGGGATCGCCCTGCGTGTCGCGCGCGACGATCTCGATCTTGCGGCCCTTGACCCCGCCCGCGCCGTTTATCTCGTCGGTGGCGAACACCACGCCCCGGTTGAACCCGATGGCCGGCGCGGAGCTGGGCCCGGTCAGCGCCGCGAGCCACCCGATGCGGATCGGCTCGGCCTGCGCACTGGCGGTGCGGACAAACGGCAGCGACAGCCCGGCGGCAGTGGCGCCCAGCAACAGCACGCGGCGATTCTGGCTCATGTGGCGTCCCCCCAAAAACCTGCCGCCTTGTGGCGGACGATGACAGCACAGTCCGACACGGGCCGCCGGTCGTCAACAGGAGCCGATCCGTCCGCGCTTCGTAGCGCGGGTCCTGTAACCCGCCATCTCCCAGGGCCGGAAGACGACGAGCCAGATCGCACAGACCCAAATCTACGGACGAACAGAAGTCAGCAGCCCCGCGACATCGCCTGCCAGAAGCTCGTCCAGCGTGAACGGGCACATTTCTGGCAACGACCGCGCCGCGCCGGACGCATCGTTCGTCATGCGCACGCGCCGCAGCGCCTTGCCATGGATCGCCACCAGGTCGATCCGTTGCCGCATGGACGGGGTGTAACGCGCCTCCGCGTCGTCCGGGAACACGCCGGTCTCGGACGTCCAGGCGGCGGCGCTGGTGCTGCCGGGCCAGGCATGCAGCTTCGGCAGGTGCGTGGCCGCCTGCTGCACCAGGCTCTGGCAGGCACGCAACTCCGACAGGCCCACGTCCTGCACCTCCTCGATCACGTGGGCCCAATCGACGGCGTGGTTGACGCGCTCGCCGGCCGCGAGGCGGCGCAGCAGGGTCGCCTGCTGTTCCGCCCATTCCAGCGCATCGCGCTCCTACAGGCCATCGGGCATTCGTCGTCCCTATCCCGCCCCGCCGCCGAGCCGCCGAACGAGGGCTGCCAAGTCCCTGTGGAGAAGATCGTCCAACGCAAAAGGGCAGTCCGGCATGACCGGCCCGGGGGCGCCCGAGTCGTCGGAGGCCCATTGGAATGCGCCCAGCGCGTCGGCATAGACGGCGGCAAGGTCGATCCTTTGCCGCATCGACGGGGCGAAGGCGTCGGCGGCGTCCGCCAGGAAGACCGTGGCCTCGACCGACCAGTGGCCAAAGCTTTGGCTGCCGGGCCAGGCCGCCATCTTCATCAGGTGGACCAGCGCCCGCAGCAACAGGCTGCGGCAGGCACGCAACTCCGACAGGCCCACGTCCTGCACCTCCTCGATCACGTGGGCCCAATCGACGGCGTCGTTGACGCGCTCACCGGCCGCGAGGCGGCGCAGCAGGGTCGCCTGCCGATCGGCCCATTCCAGCGCATCGCGTTCATACAGGCCATCGGGCATCGGGTTCTCCCGTGGGGAAGCTTATGCCGACGCCCACGTCCAGCCAAGCGGCACTTCCGGCCAGCCGCGCCTTCCTGTAGCCTCGGCCCATGAGCGAATTCACCGGACGGCGCGTGGTGGTCATGGGCGGCAGCCGAGGCATCGGCCGTGCCATAGCGATGGGCTTCGCCGGGGCCGGGGCCGCGGTGGCGATCTGCGCGCGCGGCGCCGAAGGACTCGACGACGCGAAGCGCGAACTGCAAGCCACCGGCGCCACTGCCTTCGCCGCCCCCGCGGACCTGGCCGACCCCGCCGCCATCGCACGCTTCATCCCCGCCGCCGCCGAGGCGCTGGGCGGCATCAACATCCTGGTCAACAACGCCTCGGGCTTCGGCCGCACCGATGACGAAGACAGCTGGGCCGCCTCCGTCGCCGTCGACCTGATGGCCATCGTGCGCGCCAGCGCGGCCGCCCTGCCGTTCCTGGAACACGCGTCCGAAGGCTCCATCGTCAACATCACCAGCATCTCCGCGATGCGCGCCACGCGGCGCAACCCGGCCTACGGCGCCATCAAGGCCGCCGCCATCCACTACACCGCCAGCCAGGCCCGCACCCTCGCCGCCCGCGGCATCCGCGTGAACGCCGTCGCCCCCGGTTCGGTCGAGTTCCCCGGCGGCACGTGGGAGCGCCGCCGCACCGAAGACCCGGCGCTGTATGAGGCAACCCTGTCGCAGATACCCTTCGGCCGCCTGGGCGCCCCGGAGGAGATCGCCGACGTCGTGCTGTTCCTGGCCTCCCAGCGCGCCCGCTGGGTGACCGGCCAGACCATCACCGTCGATGGCGGGCAACTGTTGGGGCCATAGCACGGGAACTGTCGGCTCGTTGCGGCATTGAAGCCTTCGGGTGAATACGGGGTACTGTTTGGTGCGACGACGGGCTTTGATCGGCAGCGCCATGGCGGCTGCCTTGTGCGCGGACTGGCCGCGTGGCGCAGGCGCCGCAGAGGAGCCTCCCTACGACCGCCAGACGG
>JAYUCA010000243.1:0-8095 GCA_043740535.1 Rhodospirillales bacterium
GCGACACCGGAGCAGGAGGCCAGGCGGCCTGGCGCCCACACATCGTGGATGAACGTGGCTCTGGCGGGCGACTGGACGGCCACCGGCTTGCCCGCGACGATCGAAGGTGCCATCAGGTCGGGCCGTGCCGCTTCCGCGTTGTTCCTTAAGGGTTAGTTCACACCTCTATGCCACCAGACGCCATCACCCACGACCTGGACTCCGAACAGGCCGAGTTTCTGACCCGCACCGGCACCGTGATCGACGACGCCATCAGCCAGGCGTCTTCGGCGCTGCTGCGCTGTCAGAACAAGGACGGCCACTGGGTGTTCGAGCTGGAGGCCGATGCGACCATCCCGGCCGAGTATGTGCTGCTGGAACACTACCTCGACCGGATCGACGCTCCGCTGCAGGCCAAGATCGGCGTCTATCTGCGCCGCGTCCAGGGCGCCCATGGCGGCTGGCCGATGTTCCACGACGGCGCGTTCAACCTGTCGGCCAGCGTCAAGGCCTACTATGCGCTGAAGGCGATCGGCGACGGTCCGGACGCGCCGCACATGGTCCGCGCGCGTGCGGCGATCCTCGCGGCCGGCGGCGCCGAGCGCACCAACGTGTTCACGCGCATCCAGCTCGCCTTGTTCGGCCAGGTGCCGTGGCGCGGCACGCCGGCCATGCCGGTCGAGATCATGCGGCTGCCGAAGTGGTTCTTCTTCCATCTGTCGAAGATCTCGTACTGGTCCCGCACGGTCCTGGTGCCGCTGCTGGTGCTGATGGCGCTGCGCCCGCAGGCCCGCAACCCGCGCGGCATCGCGATCCCCGAGCTGTTCCACACCCCGGCCGATGAGGTCACCGACTGGCTGCGCGGCCCGTACCGCTCGGCATGGGGGCCGGTGTTCAAGGCCGTCGACAGCGTGGTGCGGGTGGCCGAACCGCTGTTCCCGACGAAACTGCGCCAGAAGGCCGTCGAGCAGGCCGTCGCCTTCGTGACGGAGCGGCTGAACGGCGAGGATGGGCTGGGCGCCATCTACCCGGCGATGGCCAACAGCGTGATGATGTTCGACGCCCTGGGTTATCCCGCCGACAACGAGCACGCCGCCATCGCCTGGGACTCGGTCCGCAAGCTGATGGTCGAGACCGAGGCCGAGGCCTATTGCCAGCCCTGCCTGTCGCCGATCTGGGACACCAGCCTGGCCGGCCACGCGGTGGCCGAGGCCGAGGGCGCGGCGTCGCCGGAAGTCGATGCCGCCTGCGCCTGGCTGGCCGAACGCCAGGTGACGGACGTGCGCGGCGACTGGGCCGACGTCCGTCCCGACGCGCCGCCGGGCGGCTGGGCGTTCCAGTATGCGAACCCGCACTACCCCGACGTCGACGACACCGCCGTGGTCGGCATGCTGCTGCATCGCAACGGCGACCCGGCCCACGCCGACCGCGTCGCCCGCGCGCGGGACTGGATCCTGGGCATGCAGAGCGGCAACGGCGGCTGGGGCGCCTTCGACGCAGACAACGACCATGACTTTTTGAACCACATCCCGTTTGCCGACCACGGCGCGCTGCTGGACCCGCCGACCGCGGACGTGACGGCGCGCTGCGTGTCGTTCCTGGCGCAGATCGGCCACGAGGCGGCCGAGCCGGCGATGGCCCGCGCGATCGACTACCTGCGGCGCGAGCAGGAAAAGGACGGAAGCTGGTTCGGCCGCTGGGGCACGAACTTCATCTATGGCACATGGTCGGTGCTGTGCGCGCTGAACGCCGCCGGGCTGCCGCATGATGACCCCACGATGCAGCGCGCGGTGGCCTGGCTGCTGGCCAGGCAGCGCGCGGATGGCGGCTGGGGCGAGGACGAGGAAAGCTACGACCAGGCGCCGGCCGGCGAGTATCACAGCAGCACCCCGTCGCAGACCGCCTGGGCGATGCTCGGCCTGATGGCCGCCGGCGAGACAGGCCCGGCAGTGGCCCGGGGCGCGGCCTATCTGGCCCGGACGCAGCGCGGCGACGGCGAATGGGACGAACAGGCCTACACCGCCGTCGGGTTCCCGCGGGTGTTCTACCTGCGCTACCACGGCTACCGGCTGTTCTTCCCGTTGATGGCCTTGGCGCGGTTCCGGAACCTGCGCCGGGGCAACCTGAACCGGGTGGCGTTCGGGTTCTGATACCAGGGTTCATACCCAGTGTCCGACGAAGGCCGGCGCCGAACTCGCGATGACGGGTCATCGAAAGAAGTTGGAAGGCTCCCGCTACACCGGCGGCGCGACCAGCGGAAACGCCGTGATGCGCCCGGCCGCCTGGAACACCGCGCGCTGCTGCCATGACTTTTCCAACGCCAGCTCCTCCACCCGGCCCGTCACGTAGCGGCCCAGGTCGAAGGCGTCGATGGAGCGTCCTGGGTTCGCCACGCGGCCGTCCAGCGCCTCTTTCACCGCATGGGCGAACAGGCCGTTGATGCCGTCGAAGCCGTCCAGCGCCTCCTCCAGCCGGGTGGAGGCAGCCAGCACGTAACGGCCGGTGTCGTGGTTCAGATAGCCGATGGTGCGCGGGTCGAAGGCGCCGGCGTAGCAGGTGTCGAGGAAGATGAAGATGCGCTCGGCCCTGATCTCGGCCAGGCCGCGGGCCAGGCGTTCGGCGCCCATGCCCTGCCCGCCACGGAGCGCTGCGGTCGCGTCGGTCACGTCGGCGGTCAGGAACGCGTAGGAATGATCGTCGGCCCCCACCACGCCGTGCCCGGCGAAATAGATCACCACGGCGTCCTTCGGCTGCGCCTCCGTCGCGATCGCCGCCAGCCTGGCTGTCACGGCATCGGCCGTCGCCTCCCGGTCGAACAGCGTGACCACCGCGGGCTGGCCGTATTCCCGCGCCACCCGCCGTTCGATGGCCGCGGCGAAGCTGCCGGCGTCCGCCCTGGCGAACTTCAGCCGATGGACGGTGCCGCGGTAGTCGTCGATCCCCACCACCAGCGCGCGCAGCGTGGGGCGCGCGGGGGCTGCAGGCACCGAGGGCGCCTGCGTCGCCGGCCCCGCCGGATCGACCCTGATGCGCAGGATCGTCGGCGCCCGGGCGAAGTCCTGCCGGCCCGCCACGTAGGCGCGGAACTCCACCCGGTTCTCACCGGGAAACAGCGGCACGTGCTGCTCGACGGCGACGATCGGGCGGATGCCCCGGCTTTCCACCGGCCGCGCGTCGGGGCGAACCAGGGAACGGCCGACGTTCTGCTCGTTGACGAATGCGGCCACCTGCGTCGGCGTGTCGCTGGCATCCAGGCTGAGCGCCACCCGCATCGCCGTCGTGCCGGGCGGCAGCACGATCGCCTCGTCCGCGTGCAGGGTGGACGCATCGATGCTGCGGCACATGCCGCCCTCCGCTGCCGGCATGGTAGCCGGCGCGGCGGCGGCCTCGTCCGCCCCCGTCAGGGCCTCGACCACCCGGATGCCGCGCGTTTCCGCCGGGCGCTCCGCCGCGACGCACAGGCTGCGGACGTTGATCGAGGGCAGGCGCAGCGTCTGGATCTCGGCCGGTGCAGCCGCTGCGGCCGGGTCCAGCATCCGGCGTACCTGGTCCGGGTCGTACAGCCGGCGATACAGCTGGTCGATGTCGAGCCAACGGCCCGTCAGCCCGCCCTCATGGACCTGGCCCGGCTGGAACTGGCCGTTCTGCAGGAATCCGACCAGCTTCGCGCCGCCCCCTGGGCTGTGCGCGAACCGACCATCGGCGCGCCAGGCGATCCAGCGTTGCTCATCTGCCGCGACGAACAGGCCACCCAGCTCGGTCAGCATGCGGTCCGGGTCCAGCGCATACCAGCGGATCGTCCCGTCGCCGTGCGCCGCGACCGCCACCTTGCGGCCCCGCGCGACGGCGACGCCCCAGGCGGCGGTGGCGATCTCCCGCCGCGCCACCGCGTGCCCGGCCTTGTCCGCCAGCACCAGGTAGTCGTCGGCGCCGAACAGCGTCTGGCCAGGGTCCGATGCCGGGTCCGACGCCCGCAGCACGGCGCCATGCGGCAGCCCGAGGCCCGGGGGCGGCGGCGCGCCGGACACGGCCCGCGGGCGCGAAAGATCGGCCCGCCGCCCGGCGACGCGCGTCAGCGTCAACTCGTTCAGGTCGAAGCGCAGCGGGGCGGCCTGCGCGCCGGCGCCGCGGAACTCGATCACCGCGCCGGCTTGGTCGATGCCCCAGTCGCGGGACGCGACGCCCCGCAGGTCCAGCCGTTCCGTGTCCTGCGCCTGCACCAGCCGCAGCGACCGGTTGTCGGCGCCAGGGACCACCCAGCCCCAGCGCGGGTCCGAGCTGCCGAAGGCCACCCCGGCGGCCGGGTGCGCCACGATCTGCGTGACGCTGTCCCACGACACCGGCAGCGCGGCGGGCGTGCCGGGCCTGCCGTCGCGCCAGCCGAGCATCAGGTTGCGCCCTGCCTTGTCCACCACCGTGCCGGCGGCGAACAACCAGGCCTGCCCGTTCTCCGCCCGCGCCCAGGCGACGGCGGCCAGGTTGCCGCTGCTGGCGCCCGCGGGCGCCGGCAGCGTGACCACGGCCGCACCAGGCCGGACAGGGACCACCTGCACCTGCGGCCGATCGACATACCCGATCGCCAGCCGCTCCCCGTCCGCCGAGAAGGCCAGGCTGTTGGGTTGTCCCCCACCGGTCAGCACCCGGCTCGACACGTCCTTCACCGCGCCGTCGTTGTCCACAGCCAGCAGGCGCAGCCGCCCGTTGCCGGACGCCGTCGCCAGCAGCCTGCCGTCCGGCGACCAGCCGACGGCCGAGGTTGCGACGGCCGGGTTCGGCGGTTCGGAGAAGCGCAGGCCGAAGCCCGGCGCCTCCGTGTCGCGCACGATCAACCCGTTGTTGCCGGCCGCGATGGCGACCTGCGCACCCGACGGCGACACCGCCAGCGTGCGCAGGCGCGAGCCGAAATCGGCCGGCCACGCCATCAGCCCGGTCAGCCGCCCCGTCCCCGGCTCGAACACGTACACCATCCCGCGGGAGCCGCCGGGCAACGACGACCAGTCGAGGCCAGACACGAACAGCCGGCGGTTGTCCGGGCTGAAGGCGATGGCGTCCACGACGCCGATGGCGCCCTCGCCGAGCGGCAGATGCAGCCGCAGCAGCGCCTCGCCGGTCGAGGCGCTCCAGAGCCGGACGGAGCGGTCGGCGCTGCCGGTCGCGATCAGCGTGCCGTCGGTGGAGACGGCGACGGCGCGGATCGGGCCGACATGCATCGCCGTGCCCGGCATCAGGACCGGGGCCTGCGACGGCGACGCCCGCACGGCGGGCGCGCCTACGGGGGCGATGCCGCGCCGGTCCAGGCCAGATTGGGCGTGGCCGGATTGCGCCAGGAACGGGCCGAGGCCGATCGCGCCGATCCCGCCCAGCATGGCCCGGCGCGGAAAGCCCGGCCCACGCCCGGATGGGGGCTCGGTCATCGCATCCGGCCGGTCAGGCCCTCCGGACGGCGGCGGCCGGCAGATCGAGCGACGACACGACGATGGTCTGCGCCGCCTTGTCGATGGCGCTCACCTGGTCCGTCAGCGCGCGCTGGTTGGACTGGATGGTCTGGCGGGCCTGCGCCACCTGCATGCCGCGCTGCTGCCGCTCGGCGGTGTTCTGCTCGCTGGCCAGGCGGGTGTCCACGTCGGCGGCCTCGACGCCATAGGTGCGGTTGCGCTGCGCCAGCGCGTAGTTGACCCGGCGCGCCACGTCGACGTCGGCCAGCATCAGCTCCCGCAATTGCAGCAGCTGGTCCCGCCCCTCGGCGGCCCGGATCTTCCGCGTCCGCACGTTCAGCCGGACCTGCTGCGCCTCCACCTGGCGGCACTGCACCAGCGACGTGAAGCTGGATGAGACATCGGCGATGAAGCGCTGGTCCGTCTGCACATTGGAATTCAGCGCACCCACGACAGCGGTCACCGCGCCGACGGCCGCCACGATGTGGCCCACCCGGCCGCCCGCGATCAGTCCGCCGATGGCCGCCGCAGCGCCCAGGGCCGCGATCCCCTGGTTGGTCGCGTTGGCATCCGCCTGCTGCTGATCGGCGATCAGGGCGGTGTTGGCGATCCGGTAGAACGGTGTCCGTGCCGTGTCGTAGCAGCCGGTGCCGTCGGCCATGGGCGGGGCGACCGCCACCCGGGGCGGCTGGCCGGCGCCCGGGGCGCACGCGGCGAGCGCCAGGGCCGCAATCAGGCTTGCAGCTCGGCCCGCTTTGGTCATCACGGCGTGACTCACGGACGTGCCCTCCCCGCGCTCGATACGCAATCATCTCTACAGAACAGTGTTAACCGCTGCAACTGACGCCGTGTGCGACCTGGGTCACACAATGCGCCACGCCAAGGCGGCGGACGGAACCCGCCCGCCGCCCGGCCAGTCAGATGTCCGCGTAGCAATGCGTCTCGGCTGCTCCACCGGGATGCGTCACGGCGCCCAGATGCGCCGGCCCGACGGTCTGGGCGTATTTCCAGATGGCGCCGCTGTTGTAGTCGGTGCCGCGCGGCTTCCAGGCGGCGCGGCGCTCGGCCATCTCGGCGTCGGAGATCACCACCTCGATCGTGCCCGCCTCCGCGTCCATGCGGATCCGGTCGCCGTTCTTCAGCAGGCCGATCGGGCCGCCCACCGCGGCCTCTGGCCCCACATGCCCCACGCAGAAGCCGCGCGTGGCGCCCGAGAACCGGCCGTCGGTGATCAACGCCACGTCCTCACCCATGCCCTGGCCATAGATCGCCGACGTCGTCGACAGCATCTCCCGCATGCCGGGGCCGCCGATCGGCCCCTCATAGCGGATGACGATCACGTCGCCCTTCTTGTAGGCCCGCGCATCGACCGCCGCAAAAGCCTCCTCCTCCGAATCGAAGCACAGCGCCGTGCCCTCGAACTGCTGCACCTTCATGCCGGCGACTTTTACAATTCCGCCGTCGGGGGCCAGGTTGCCGCGTAGGCCCACGACGCCGCCGGTTGCAGTGATGGGGTTGGCGACCGTGTAGATCACGTCCTGATCCTTCGGGAACACCACGTCCTTCAGGTTCTCGGCCAGGGTCTTGCCCGTGACGGTGATGCAGTCGCCGTGCAGCAGGCCGCCGTCCATCAAGGATTTCAGGATGACCGGGATGCCGCCGACCTTGTGCACGTCGAACGCCACATACTTGCCGCCCGGCTTCAGGTCGGCGATGTAGGGCGTGCGGCGCATGATCTGCAGCACGTCGTCCATCGTGAACTTCAGCCCGGCCTCATGCGCCAGCGCCGGCAGGTGCAGGCCCGCATTGGTGCTGCCGCCGGTTGCCGCCACGACGACGGCGGCGTTCTCCAGCGCCCGCATCGTGACGATGTCGCGCGGGCGCAGGCCGCTTTCCAGCAGCGCCATGACGGCGCGGCCGCTTTCGACCGCCCAACGGTCCCGGTCCTCATACGGGGCCGGGGCGCCGGCCGAACCTGGCAGGGCAAGCCCGATCGCCTCGCTGACGGTCGCCATCGTGTTGGCCGTGAACTGCCCGCCGCAGGCCCCGGCGCTGGGGCACGCCACGCATTCCAGCTCGTGCAGGTCCTCGTCGCTCATGTTGCCGGCCGCGTGCTGGCCCACCGCCTCGAACACGTCGACGACGGTCACGTCCCGCCCCTTGAACGTGCCCGGCAGGATGCTGCCGCCATACATGAACACGCTGGGCACATTGAGCCGCAGCATCGACATCATCATGCCCGGCAGCGATTTGTCGCACCCGGCGAGCCCCACCAGCGCGTCATAGCAATGCCCCCGCATCGTCAGCTCGACGCTGTCGGCGATCACCTCGCGGCTGACCAGCGAGCTTTTCATGCCCTGGTGGCCCATGGCGATGCCGTCGGTGACGGTGATGGTGGTGAACTCGCGCGGCGTGCCGCCGCCGGCGATCACGCCCTTCTTGACCGACTGCGCCTGCCGGCTGAGCGCGATGTTGCACGGCGCCGCCTCGTTCCAGCAGGTGGCGACGCCGACGAAGGGCTGGTTGATCTCGTCCTCGGTGAGGCCCATCGCATAGTAGTAGCTGCGATGCGGCGCCCGCTCCGGCCCCTCGGTCACGTGGCGCGACGGCATGCGGGACTTGTCCCAGCGTTTTGTCAGCATTGTTTCTCTCCTTGTTGAAGGCGAGGGGCGCTGCCCCTC
>JAYUCA010000244.1:0-3678 GCA_043740535.1 Rhodospirillales bacterium
GGTTTAGATAGGCGTCGGATCACCCCTTGTAAACACGGCGAAACCCGCGCCCGACGCCGCCCAACCGGAGCAGCCACGATCCGGCGGCGCCCATCGGAACCGCGCATCGCTTCACTGCGGAGGACGGCCCGCGCCCGACAAGCGGATGCCGGTCGCCCGGCGCAACGGGTCGGGCCGGCGGACGGACGCGGTCAATCGTTTTCCTTGACCCGGCGATGCTCCGCCATGTTCACTCGACCGTGAAACCACACGAGGGCCCCATGCGCTTTTCCTTTCTCGCCGCCGCGCTCTGCCTGTTCGGGGCCGCCGCCGCCGCCCAGTCCATCCCGGTGCCCGGCCCCACCGTGGAGGCGATCAAGAAACGTGGCGCCCTTGCGTGCGGAGTCGACACGGGCATCCCCGGCTTCGCCTTCCAGGACAACACCGGCGCGTGGAAGGGCTTCGACGTCGGCTACTGCCGCGCGATCGCCGCGGCTGTGCTCGGCGACCCGTCCAAGGTCCGTTACGTGCCCACCACCACGCCGGCCCGGTTCACCATCCTGCAGTCCGGCGAGATCGACCTGCTGATCCGCGACAGCACGCTGACGTTCACGCGCAACGCGCAGCTGCACCTGGACGAGGTCGCGATCAACTTCTACGCGGGCCAGGGCTTCCTCGTCGCCAAGAAGCTGGGCGTGTCGAAGATCGAGCAGCTGGACGGCGCCACGATCTGCACGCTTACGGGGGCCACCCTCGAACTGAACATCGCCGACTATGCGAAGAAGACCGGCCACAAGATCGGCACGCTGCTGTTCGAGAAGTCCGACGAGGCGATGGGCGCGATGGAGGCCGGACGCTGCGACGGCTACACCGACGACACCGGAAGCCTGGCCGCGGTGCGGTCGACGCTGAAGGCGCCGAACGACTGGATCGTGCTGGAGGGCGTGCTGAGCAAGGAGCCGCTGGGCCTGCACCTGCGCAGCGGCGACATCAATTGGCGCAACATCGTGTTCTGGGTCGATAATGCTCTGAAATCGGCTGAGGATTCCGGGGTCACGCAGGCGAACGCCGACGAGATGGCCAAGTCGAACGACCCGGGCATCCGCCGCATGCTCGGCGCTGAAGGCGGCTTCGGCACGCTGCTGGGGCTGGACGACGCGTGGCTGCTGCGCGCCATCAAGGCGGGCGGCAACTACGGTGAACTCTACGACGCGTTCTTCGGCCCCAAGGCGCTGGACCTGGCCCGCGGCCAGAACAAGCTCTCGAGCCAGGGCGGCCTCGTCTACACGCTTCCGTTCCGCTGATCCCGCAGCGCCCCCCGCCGCCGGAGCGGCGGGGCTGGGCCGGGCTCGCGTGGCAGGCGCTGGCGGCGGGCATCGTGTTCGCGGCGCTGGCCTGGGCCGGCCATAACGCGGCCGGGGCGCTAGCCCGGCGGAACATCGACGTGGACTTCGCATTCCTGGCGCGGACGGCAGGGTTCGACATCCCGTTCAAGCTCGCGGCCTGGGACAGCAGCGACAGCTATGCCCGGGCCCTGTGGCTGGCCGGGCTCAACACCGCGCTGGCTGCCGTGCTCGGCATCGTGCTCGCAACGCTGCTCGGGCTGGTCGTCGCGCTGATGCGGCTATCGGCGAACCCGCTGGCGCGGTGGACGGCGCGCGGCGCGGTCGAGCTTGTCCGCAACACGCCGCAACTGCTGCAGATCGTGTTCTGGTATTTCGCGGTGCTGCAGACGCTGCCCGCGCCCCGCGTCAGCCACGCCCTCGGCGCCGGGGTGTTCCTCAATGTCCGCGGCCTGTTGCTGCCCGCCCCCACGGCCGCCTGGTTCGGGCCGGCCGTCGGCATGGCGATCCTGCTTCTGATCCTGGGCCGCCGCTGGTGGCTGCGCACCGCGGGGGTCGTGGCCCTGGGCGCGGCGCTGGCCGGCACGGGATGGGAGCTGCCGGCGCTGCGAGGCTTCAACTTCACCGGCGGATGGCGCCTGCCGCCCGAGTTGCTGGCGCTGGTGATGGGCGTCGGGATCTATACGTCCGCCTTCGTCGCCGAGAACATCCGCGCCTCCGTGGCGGCGGTGGGCCACGGCCAGACCGAGGCGGCCCGCAGCCTGGGCCTGTCGCCGCGCCTGACGATGCGCCTCGTGATCCTGCCGCAAGCGCTGCGCACGCTGCTGCCGCCGCTCACGAGCCAGTACCTGAACGTCATCAAGTCGACGACGCTCGGCGCCGCGATCGCCTATCCGGAAATCCTGCAGATCTTTGCCCGCACGGTGCTGAACCAGTCCGGCCGCGCCGTGGAGGTGATGACGATCGTGCTGGGCCTGTTCCTTGCCGTGAACCTGCTGGTGTCGGCGGCGATGAGCCGCTGGGACCGGCGACTGCAACGGGACGGCCGCTGATGCACGCGTTGATGCGGAAATGGGGGCCGCGGACGCGGGGCCTGCGGAGCCCGGCGAGCATCGCGCTCACCTTGGCGCTGCTCACGCTCCTGGCCTGGGTCGGCCCGCCGCTGCTGCACTGGTCGCTGGGCGCGGCGACCTGGTCCGCGCCGAACCGCCGGGCCTGCGCGGCCGACGGCGCCTGCTGGGCGTTCATCCGAGACCGGATCGGGCTGTTCTTCTACGGCGGATTTCCGCTGGCGGAGCGCTGGCGCGTCGATGCAGCCGCCGCGGTGATGCTGGCTTGCCTGGTCGGGACGATGTTCGACGGCCGGCGCCGGGCGGCCTGGCTGGTTGCCCTGATCGCGGCCGTGCCGGTCATCGGCGGCGTCCTGCTGGCGGGCGGCGTGTTCGGGCTGGTGGCCGTGCCCACGGCCGACTGGGGCGGGTTGATGCTGAACGTCGTCCTGTCGTTCGTCGCCGTCGGCCTGTCGATCCCCCTGGGCACGCTTCTCGCCTATGGCCGCCGCTCCCGCCTGCCTTTCGTGCGGGGCGCGAGCATCGCCCTGGTGGAGTTCTGGCGCGGCGTGCCGTTGCTGGCCGTGCTGTTCATGGGCCTGGTGCTGTTGCCGCTGGTGCTGCCGCAGGGGGTGACGGTCGACAATCTGGTCCGCGCCCTGGTGGTGCTGACGCTGTTCACCAGCGCCTACATGGCGGAGGCGATCCGCGCGGGGCTGCAGGGCGTGGCGCCGGGCCAGGCGGAGGCCGCGGCGGCCTTGGGCCTCCATCCCGTGCGCGCGAACCTGGCGGTGGTGCTGCCGCAGGCGCTGCGCGTGGCAGTACCGGGGATCGTCAACGTGGCCGTGGACCTGTTCAAGGACACGACGCTGGTCAGCATCGTGGGACTGTTCGACCTGATGGGGGTGGTCAACCAGTCGCTGAAGGACCAGTCGTGGCTGGGTCTTGCGCCGGAGGGCTATGCGTTCGCGGCCCTGCTGTTCTTCGGCTGCTGCCTGCTGATCTCGCTCGCCGGGTCGGTGCTGGAACGGCGGCTGAGATAGGGCCCGTTTTGCTGCGTGGTTCAGGCCTCCGGGACCACGCCGTAATACCAGGGATACCAAGCATTGACCGGTCCGCACCGTCACTGCGAGCTCGTGCGAAGCAGTCCAGGGCGGCCAGACCTGATCTATCGGTCCTGGATCGCTTCGCAAGGGCTCGCGATGACGGGTCAGTACTTAATGTCGTTGGTATTATTCTCACTGATGTCATCGCGAGTTCGGCGCCGGCCTTCGGCGGGCCCTGTGTATGAAAGTAGTCATCGCGGG
>JAYUCA010000245.1:0-15522 GCA_043740535.1 Rhodospirillales bacterium
TGACGCGATGGACCTTATCCTGGCGCGCAGCGCCTTTCGCCGTCGGGCGCCTGGCCTGCCGCCGCAGGTCCTTGCTGTCCCGCTAAGGGCGCTTGGGCCGATCGTGCTGGCGGCACTCTCGCTGGTCGCGTTCCTGGCGCTGTGGCATGTGCTCACGACCTACAAGCTCGATCTTTATGTCCGGTTCAACAACGTCCCGACGCCCGAGGCCGTGCTGGCCCGCGCTGTCCGTGCCTGGAACAGCCGGACCTTCGGCCTGAACGTCTATATCAGCTGCCGGCGCATCCTGTTCGGCTTCCTGCTGGCGGCCGTCGCGGCGATCCCGCTCGGGTTGCTGATCGGCCGCTTCGCCCTGTTGCGACAGGTCGTCTTTCCCGTGCTGGAGGTCGTCCGGCCGATCCCGGCGATCGCCTGGGTCCCGATGTCGATCATGCTCTGGCCGACCAACGAAGAGAGCATCGTGTTCATCACCTTCCTCGGGTCGTTCTTCCCGATCCTGCTGAATGCGCTGAACGGCATGGTGTCCGTCGACCCTGTCCTGGTGCGCGCGGCGCGGTGCCTGGGCGCGACGGAACGCGCCCTGTTTCTTGAGGTCTACCTGCCGGCTGCCCTGCCGCAGATCGTGACCGGGCTCACGGTCGGGATGGGCGTCGCCTGGGTGTCGCTGATCGCGGCTGAGATGATCGCCGGGCAGTTCGGCATCGGCTATTTCACCTGGGAGGCGTATTCGCTCGTGCAGTACGCCGACATCGTGCTGGGCATGATCTGCATCGGCTTGCTGGGCCTTGGCTCGAGCACGCTGGTCCGGTTCGCCGGCCGGATCGCGATGCCGTGGCAGGGCCGCGGATGACCGCGGCAGGGCGGATCGACGTCCAGGGCTTCTCGTTGCGCTTCGGCCTGGGCCGGCAGGTCGTGGAGGCCGTGTCGGGCGTCTCGCTGCATGTCGAGCCCGGCGAGTTCGTGTCGATCATCGGCCCCTCCGGCTGCGGCAAGTCGACGCTGCTGAACGCGGTCGCCGGGTTCCTGACGCCGACCGAGGGCCGCGTCACGCTCGATGGCGCATCGATCCGTGGGCCGGGCGCCGACCGCGGCATGGTGTTCCAGCAGTATTCGCTGTTCCCGTGGAAAACGGTGCGGCAGAACGTCGAGTTCGGCCTGAAGATGAAGGGCGTCAGCCTGCACGAGCGCCAGCGCGCCGCCCGCACCCTGTTGGGCCTCGCCGGCCTGTCGCCGTTCGAGAACCAGTATCCGGACGCGCTGTCGGGCGGCATGAAGCAGCGGGTCGGCATCGTCCGCGCTTTGGCCCCGGGTCCGAAGGTGCTGCTGTTGGACGAGCCGTTTGGTGCGCTCGATGCGCAGACGCGATCGATCATGCAGCAGGTGCTGACCAACATGTGGCAGCAGCTGCGCATCAGCGTGCTGTTCGTGACGCACGATATCGATGAGGCGATCTTCCTGTCCGACCGCATCTACGTCATGACCGCCCGTCCCGGCACGATCAAGGCGGAGATCGCCGTGCCGCTGGAGCGGCCCCGCCGGGCCGAGACGACGGCACTGCCGGCGTTCCTGGCGCTACGGCAGCAGCTGGGTGCGCTGGTGCGCGAGGAGAGCATCAAGGCAATGGGCGGCGAGGTCTCGGCCGACGCGATGCGGGGGCTGGGCCTCGACTTGCATGGCCATGGCGCCGAACGGATGCTCTGAACGGCGGGCCGTTACCTTCGATCCAGTCAGCCACCGGCCGGGCATTCGCCGCGTGCCGTTCTTTGGTCCCCGTTCGCGGTGTGGGATGGTGGAATACGAAGCCGTATCCCACCCTACGGTTTTAGCGGAGTCATGACTTCGGGCTCGTGGTATCAGAGCGATATCGTTTCAGGCTGCTGGGACCTGCGTCCGTCAGCCTGTCCGCACGCCCCAGAAGTAGCAGACGGAGCCGGGCCGCACGCCCGAGACGGTATCGCGAAACGCCGTGCGCCCGAAATACTGGCCCAGCGGGATGATCGGCGCCTGGTCCGCGGCGCGGGCGCCGATCGCGTCGAACAGCGACTGCTCCAGTTGCGGCTCGGTGGCGGACAGCCACGCTTCGGTCAGGCGCTCGGTATCGGGATCGACGAACCAGCCGCTCCAGAGCCCGTCCCCGCGGATGGTGGTGTTGACGGCCGCATTGGCGATGGAGACGCTGGGCCAGTTGGTGTGGGTGATGTTCCAGCCGCCGCGGTCGGGCGGCTCCTTCGAGAGGCGGCGCTGCAGGACGGTGCCCCAATCCAGCTCCTGCAGGTCCACGTTGAAGCCGATTTTGCGCAGCAGGTCCGCGGTAATGACGCCGAGCGGACCGATCGACGGGTAATCCGTGGGGTTGACCAGCACGACCTTCTGCCCGGCATAGCCCGCCGCCTTCACCGCGGCCCTGGCCTGGTCCAATCCGGCAGCCCCCTTCATCGGGCCGCCCGGGTCTTCCCGCACGCCCGGCATCCCGCACGGGAACATGGACTGACAGCGGCGCCAGCTGCCCGGCACGTCGCCGTTGATGGCCTGCATGTAGTCGTCCTGGTTCACCGCCGACAGCACGGCCCGGCGCAGGCGCACGTCGTCGAACGGCGGATGCAGGTGGTTGAACCGCGCCATGGCGATGTAGCCGTATGGGTCCTGCATCTGCACCCGGATGTGCGGGTCGCGGCCAATGACCGGCAGCAGGTCGGGCAATGCCTGCTCCCACCAGTCGACCTCGCTGCGCTGCAGCGCTGCCGCGGCGGTGGCGGGGTCTGAGATGACGTGCCATTCCAGCCGGTCGAACAGCACCTGCTTGCCACCCGACGTCCAGTCCGGTCCTTCGGGACGGGGCACGTACCCGTCGAACCGTTCGTATGCCACGCGGGCGCCCGACACGTAGTCGCCGGCCAGGAACCTGAACGGGCCAGAGCCGACCATCTCCGTCACCTGCACGTTGGGATCGGTGCGGGCCAGACGCTCCGGCATGATGAAAGCCGGAGAGGAATGGGGCTTGCCGATCGCATCCAGCATTCGGGGGAACGGCCGCTTGAGCGTGATGAGGATGGTTCGGTCGTCGGCGGCGCCGAATTTCTCCACGGCCAGCCCGAGCGTCCGGCCGAAGGTGTCGCGCTTGCTCCAGCGCTCCAGGCTGGCGGCGCAGTCGATGGCCCGCACCGGCGTGCCGTCGTGGAAGCGGAGGCCGTCGCGCAGGCGGATGGTCCAGGTGCGGCCGTCATCGGACACGCTGGCGCCCTCGGCCATCTGCGGATGCGGGCGCAGCCTGCCATCGACGCCGTACAGCGTGTCGAACACGCAGTAGCCGTGCCCCATCGCGACGGCGGCGCTGGCGAAGACGGGATCGAGCACCGACAGGTTCGCCTGCGGCACGAAGCGCAGCGTCCGGATCCCGGCAGCGCGGGACACGTGCGGGGCGGCCAGGGGCAGCAGTGCCGTCCCGGCGGCGGACAGGACCGATCGGCGCGACAAGGTCATGGGGGCTTGCTCCGGTTTCTGGCAGGATCACAGCACCGTTGCCGGGCCGTCGCCAAGGGGGCCTGCTGCGTCCAGCAGCGCCCGCATCGCTTCTGGCGTCAGCGGCTGACGGTCGATGACCACGCGGAACGGGGCCAGCGCGTCCGTGACGGCGCTGCACACCGCGCCCACCGCGCCCATCACCCCGCCTTCCGACATGCCCTTGCTGCCCAGTGGCGTGCCGCGGCCCGGCGTCGGCACGCTCAGCACCTCGATCGGCGGCAGGTCGGCTGCTGCGGACAGGGCGTAGTCCATGAAGCTGCCGGTCAGGTTCTGGCCGTCCGCATCGTAGTGCACTGCTTCCCGCAGCGCGCCGCCGATGCCCAGGGCGACCGCACCGTGCTGCTGGCCCTCGACGATCAGCGGATTGAGCGCCGTGCCGCAATCCTCGGCCACCACGTAGCGCTCGATCCTGATGGCGCCGGTCTCGACATCGACCACCGCCTCGCAGACGTGGGCGGCGTTCGAGTAGGTCATGGCAGGCGGGTCGTAGGCGTGATGCGCCTCCAAACCCGGCTCCATCCCGGGCGGCAGGCTTAACGGGTCCAGGAAGGCGATGCGGGCGATGTCGGCCAGGGTCAGGCCGGTGTCCTGCCACGTGCCGTCCATCGGGCGCTGCACCCGGCCTTCTCGCAGCCGGAGCTCTGCACCGGAGTTCAGGCCGAGCCGGACGGCGGCGATCTCGCACACCTTGCGCGCCACCGCCCGCCCAGCCAGCAGCAGCACGGAGCCGCCGGCCGTGCCGCCCCGCGCGCCGCGGCTGCCCATGCCATAGGGCGCGGCGTCGGTGTTGCCCATCTGCATCCGCACGGTCTCGGAGCGCACGCCCAGGCCCTCCGCCACCGCCTGCGCCAACGCCGTCTCGTAGCCCTGGCCGGATCCCATCAGGCCGACGGACGCGGTCACGGCGCCGGATGGCGCCACCCGCACCCAGGCAGCCTCATGACCCGACCCCGCGATCCCGGCCGATTTGTAGAAGGCGGACCCATAGGTCGTGGGTTCCACCACGGCGCACACGCCCATGCCGCGGTAGACCCCGCTCTTCCGGTCCGCCGCCTGCCGGGCCCGGAACGCCGCCGGGTCGAAGGTGGCCAATGCGGCGTCCAGCGTGGCGGCCGGGTCGATATCGCGCAGCACCTCGCCGCTCGGCATGGTGTAGGGCAGGTCTGCGGCAGCCAGCATGTTGCGGCGGCGCACCAGGACGGGATCGAGGCCCAGGACGCGCGCCGCCGCCTCCAGAGTGCCGTCCATCACCCAGCTGGCGATCGCCATGGGCGCCCGCATCGGCCCGGCGCCGCACTTGTTGGTGAGCACCGCCCGCACCTGGAACGCGTAGTCGTCGATGCGGTAGGGCCCCGTCAGGATCATCGCCACGACGCGGGCCATGTAGTTGGCGGGGAAAAAGCAGTAGGCGCCGAAATCCTCGGTGATCGACAGCTCCAGGGCCGTGATGCGCCCGTCCGCCGTCACAGCGGCCCGGGTAAGGGCGGACTGCTCCCTCGCGTGGCCCGCTGTCATGAGGTTCTCGCCCCGGCTTTCCTGCCAGCGCACGGTGCGGTTCAGGGCGCGGGCCAGCGCGGCTACCGCCAGCTCCTCGCGCAACAGCGCGATCTTCTGCCCGAACGCGCCGCCGATGTCAGGGCAGATGACGGTGACCTGGCCCTCGTCGAGCCCCAGTCGGCTGGCGAGCTGCGTGCGGTAGGGATGCGGCGCCTGGTTGCCGACATGCATCGTCAGGTGCTCCTGCCCCGCGTCCCACACGGCGCAGCAGCTGCGTGGCTCGAGCGGTGCATGGGTCTGGCGGCCCTGGTGAAAGCTGGCTTCGACGACACGGTAGGCCTCGGCGAAGCGGCGCTCCGGATCGCCTGCGGCGCCGCGCTGCTCCGACACGAGGTTGCCCGGCACGGCGGCGTCCACCGTAGCGGCGCCGGGCCGCAGGGCGTCGGCCACGCTGGCCAGGGCTGGCAGGGACGCGTAGTCGACCTCGACCTGTTCGGCCGCGTCCTCTGCCTGCGCGGCACTCTCGGCGACGACGCAGGCCACGAGATCACCGTCGAAGCGCACGATGGTCGTGGGAAACGGCTCCATGACGGTGGGGTGCAGCCCCGGGATGGGCGGGGCAACCCGCAACGGCGACGCCCAGCGTGCAACGTCGGCGCCCGTCGCGACCGCGACGACGCCCGGCATCGCCCGCGCCGCCGCCGCGTCGATGGCCAGGATGCGGGCATGGGGGTGTGGCGAGCGCACGAAGCGGACATGGAGCGCGCGAGGGAACGCGATGTCGCCCAGGTAGCGGCCCTGCCCGGTCAGGAAGCGGCGATCCTCGCGCCGGGGCATGCGGCGACCGACCTCGGTGAAGCTCGGCTCGGTCACTGCAGCGCGGTGCGGGTAGCCATGGTGGTCTCCATCCGCGGGCGGGCATCCGCACGCGCTGCCGCGATCATGCAGCCGGGCGTCAGGCCTGACCAGGGAGGCGCCGGCTGGTGTGCGACCCTTATCCACTGCCCAGCCCGACCGCTGCCCGGCCCTACTGCAAAATTTTATGAGCCCACCGTTGCAGCCCCTGGAGATTTGCTGTCAGGTTGGATCGTTTCGTAACGCGTCTCGTCTCGATCTGGAAACCCATGTCGCATCGTCACACCAGGAAACGGCATCGCGACCGGGCCGTCGTCGCCCGCTGGCGGTCCTACGACGACGCTCTGTTCGAGCGGCTCGGCGTCGCCCGAGAGGATCTGGAACAGGCTCAATGGGCCTTCCATGGACATATCTACTTGCCCGGAGACTCCGGCTACCGGCCAAGCGAGCTGCTCTCCAACGCCCGCTTCCACCCGGCCCCATCGATCATCTTCGAATGCGCGGTCGAGAACGATGTACGGATCGCGCTGAGCATCTGCTGGGCCGGTTCGCCCACCAAGCCATGCACCATCCTGTCCGGCGGGCACTGCACCGCGGGCTTCTCGGCCACCAATGGCATGCTGATCGACGTCAGCAACCTCGACGCGGTCACCGTCGACCCGGTCGGGCTTACCGCGACCATCGAGTGCGGCTGCAACTTCGGCAAGCTCTATTCCACCCTCGATCAGTACGGCCTGCACGTCCCTGGGGGGGAGTGCGACGAGGTCTGCGTCGCCGGCTACATGCAAGGTGGAGGGCAAGGTCTCACCAGCCGCACGTACGGCATGCACTCCGATAACGTCATCGAGGTCCGGGTGATGCTGTCCGACGGGTCGATCGTCACCGCCAACGCGAACCGCAATTCGGACCTGTGGTGGGCCGTTCGCGGCGGCACCGGCGGCAATTTCGGCGTGTTGCTGACGGAAAAGGTGCAGCTCCGTCCGCTGGGACCCGTCTATGGCTGGGCGGTGCGCTGGCCGCTCCAGCACGCGAACCAGCGGGCCGACGCCGCGGCAGCCCTCGCCCTGCTTCAGCTGAATTACATGCTCACGGCGCCTGATGAACTGAACCCGCAGGTGATGATCTGCTACCAGAGTGCGGCCGGCCCCACCTCGGCCTTCCTGCCGTATCTGATGATCCGCGGCCTGGACGTCCGGGGCGCCACGATTGGGCAACCGGTCTACGCCGCGTTCGGCGCGCTGCCCGGCGCACAGATGGAGTACGACGTCACCGACAGCTTCACCGTCGTCAACAAGCAGCTTCTGGAAACACCGAACGACATTCCGCAGCTACCGACCCAGGTCTGGCCACCGGAGGACAAGCAGGCCCGCTACGTGTCAATGAACCTGACACAGAAGCAGTGGCTGTCCTTCCTCGACTTCTACGTCACCGCGCCAAACCAACCCAATCAGTTCTCCTACATCTGCCTGGAGCTCTACGGCGGCGCGATGAACGCCTACCCCATGACCGACAGCGCCTTCATCCATCGCACGAGCGCGTTCAGCGCGTTCATGGACGTCTTCTGGTACGACGCCGCGCAGGAGGCGCTGGCCGAGGCTTTCCTGACGGCGTGGTGCGCGTTCATGGACCAGTTCGCCAATGGCGAGATCTATCAGAACTATCCCAGCCTGGCCGTTCCCGATTATCGCGCCAGTTACTGGGGCCAGGCATTCCCCGGCCTGCTCGCAGTCAAGAACAAATATGATCCATACGGGTTTTTCAGCTTCCCGCAGATGATCGCAGCCTATGGGGACACCCGTGACGATGCGCCCATCCGGCCGGCCAGGCTTGCCGAGGCGCTGGGCAGGCCGATCGAGCGGGGACCCGCCGCGCCGGCGGGCGCCGGGGCCTAGGGGAGCTATGGACCGGTCGGTTGCCGCCTGGCTGGACGGGTTGCAACTCTCGGCCTATGCGCCAGCCTTCTCGCAGCACGACGTCGATGGCGCGACGCTGCCTTTGCTGACCGCGGACGACCTGAAGCAGATCGGCGTACAATCGGTCGGCCACCGCCGCCGAATGCTCGAGGCGATCGCCGCACTCGGGCGCGAACCGGCAGCATCGCCACCACCGGAGGACCGGCCAGCCGCACGGCCGCCCAGCTCCGAGCGGCGGCAGATCACCATGATGTTCTGCGACCTCGTTGGATCCACCGTCCTGGCCAACCGGCTCGACCCGGAGGACCTGCACGACCTGCTCCTCGCCTACCGCACCTGCGTCACCGAGGCGGTCCGGCAGCACCAAGGCTTCATCGCCCATTTCGTCGGCGACGGCGTGTTCATCTACTTCGGCTATCCGCACGCGCAGGAGCGGGACGCCGAGCGGGCAATCCGCGCCGGCCTCGCCATCATCGGCGCCCTCGCGCGCTCCGCCCCGGTTGCGGGGGTGGTGCCTCAGATCCGCATCGGCGTGGCGACGGGCCGCGTCGTCATCGGCCAGATCAGCGAAGGCGCGGCCGAGAAGATCGACGTCACCGGCGACACGCCCAACCTGGCCGCCCGCCTGCAGGACCTGGCCGGGCCTAACGAGATGATCGTCGCCGAGAGCACCCGCGCCCTGGTCGGCGACTACTTCAACGCCGTCGACCTGGGCTGCCTTGCCCTGAAGGGCCTGCCCGAGCCTGTCCCGGCCTGGCGGGTGACCGGCGAAAACGCCATCGTCAGCCGCTACGACGCAATGCGCGGCGCAGGTGGCGACGCCGCCCTGATCGGGCGCGAGAGCGAGTTGGTCCAGATCGGCGACCGCCTCGCCGCCGCGCGCGCCGGGGCGGGACAGGTTGTCCTCGTCCTTGGCCAGGCCGGCCTCGGGAAGTCGCGGCTCGTGGCGGAGATGTTCCGCATCGGCGGCGCCGAGCCGGCCGACCGCGTCATCTTTCAATGCTCGCCCGACCAGGTGAACACGCATTTCTATCCGCTGATCCTCCAGCTGGAGTACGCGGCGGGCATCGTCGGCGCGGACCAGGCCGAGAACCGCCGCGACAAGGTGGAGGCATTGCTTAGGCGGAACGGCATCGACGCGCCCGATCGGCTGGCTTCGGTGTTCGAGCTGCTGCGCATCGAGGCCGATCCCAGCCCGGCGATGCAAGTTCCCGAGGCGGGCGATGCACGCGCCCGCACCTTGAGCATCCTGCTCGAGCTTGCCGAGAGGGTCCTGTCGCTCACCCCGGTCATGGTGATCGAGGACGTGCACTGGGCCGATCCCGCCACGCTCGCCTTCCTCGACATGCTCGTCGGCCTGGCATCGCGGATGCCTGCCCTGATCGTCGCCACGGCCCGGCCCGGCTTCCATTCATCCTGGCTCGACGACCCCCACGTCACGGCCCTGCATCTCAAACGGCTGTCGCCGCCGGAGCTGCACCGGATGATCGAAGGGCTGCCAGGAGCGGATGCCCTGCCCGCGGACGTCGTGGACCGGATCGTCGCCCGCTCCGACGGTTTGCCGCTGTTTGCGCAGGAGCTGATCCGCGGCTCGATCGCGAGCGAGCGGCGGCACGGCGGGCCGCTCGTCATCCCTGCCACGTTGGCCGAATCGCTCCTCGCTCGGCTCGACGGGCTCGATCACGGTCGACAGATCGCGCAGATCGCGGCGGTGATCGGCCGCGAGTTCTCGATCCCCGTGCTGGTCGCGGTCTCGCCCGAAGCGCCCGGCGCGACGCTTGCGACCATCGGGCGCTTGATCGACGTCGGCCTCTTTACCCGGCGCCAAAGCTCCTTCGGCGAGGCTGCCGGCTTCTCGCACATGCTGATGCGCGACGCTGCCTACGACCTGTTGCTGCGCCGCGACCGGGCGATCCTGCACGGCAAGGTGGCGCGGGTGCTGGAACAGGGGTTCCCGGAAATGGAAGCGGCATTGCCGCAGCTCGTGGCGCATCACTTCGCCGCGGCGGGCGAGCGGTCCAGGGCGGCCGACTACTGGCGCCGGGCCGGCGCCGACGCGGCAGCGCGCTCGATGCCGCTGGAGGCGGTCGCGCACTACAGGGAGGCGCTGGAGATCGTCGCGTCGCTCCCAGAGGGGCCAGAGCGCGGCGAGCGCGAACTCGGTCTGCGCCTGGACGGGATCGGGCCGCTCATCACGCTGCGCGGCCACGGCTCGGCGGATGTCGCGCAGGCGGTGGAAAAGGCGCTCGACCTGCACCGCAGCCTCGAATCGAGCCAGTCCGTGGCGCCAGCCTTGACGTTGAAGTGGCTGGCGCAGCTCGGTGCGGGCGACATCACCGCACTCGTCGCGACGGCGCGGCAGATCAAGATCATCGCGGACGGTTCCGATCCGATCGATCGCCTGCTGTCGCATCGCACCCTGGGCTCGGCGTTGATGTTCGTCGGCGAGTTCGCCGGCGCCGTGGCCGAGTTCCTGGCCTTCTTCGAGCTGTATCACCCGGCATCGCACGATGCAGCCATGGCACGGTCGGGCTCGACCAACCACTGCGGCGTGGCGATGCTGTGCCTTGCGGAGTGCTACGGCCTGATGGGCGCGCGGGCGGAGAGCGCCCGCTGGCGCCAGGCCGCGCTGTCGCACGCGCACGGCTCGAACCACGCCCCGAGCCTGTGCCAGATCCTTTCCTTCGGCGGCTGCTGGCTGGCGGACATCACCGGTGATGCCGAGGGCTTCGTGCTGTACGCCGACGAATTGGGCAGCCTCGTCTCAAGGCACGATATCGGGCCGTGGCGTGCGCACGTGGACCTGCTCTCGGGCCTGAGCACGGTGCGGCGCGGCTCTGTGGAGCAGGGCTTCGCCCAGGCGCGCCTGGGCATCGATGCCCTGGTTGCCGCCAACGCCTTCCTGCTCAGCACCTGGGTCGTGATGTTCATAGAAGCCTGCGATCAAGAAGGACGGATTGCCGAAGCGGCACCTTTGTTCGCCGTCGCCGAAGCGCGGATCGCCGCCGGCGAACGCTGGCTGGAGGCCGAAATCCTGCGGTATCGCGCGCGCCTGCGGCGGGCCAACGGCGAAGGATGGGCGGCCGTCAGGGCCGATCTCGAAGCGGCGGCCGCCGTCGCCGCCGAGCAGGGCGCGATGCTGCTGCATGCTCGCGCCGTTCACGACCTGACAAGCTGCTATTCTACCAACGACGTTAAGGAATGACTCGTCATCGCGAGCCCTTGCGAAGCGATCCAGGACCGATAGATCAGGTCTGGCCGCCCTGGACTGCTTCGCAAGGTCTCGCAGTGACGATGCGGACCGGTCAATGTTTAATATCCTTGGTATAAGCGTTCAGGCATACATCCGGCCGTCAGCGCGACGAGCCCTTGCGAAGCGATCCACGGTCGATCGGGTGCGTGTGGCTCGTGGATCGCTTCGCCAAACGGCTCGCGATGACGAGGTAGGGCAACGTGAAGCAATCACGCTGTAGCGCGGAGAATTTCGGTCTCACGCAGAAGTGATCGGTATTATGGAAGTATGACCAACTTTTACCGCTCAATCGTTTAAGGCTGATCCCAGCACTATCGTGGGCCGCGCGATGGACTTGGTTGAATTCAGCGACATCACGTCGCTCATCTACGACGCAGCGCTCGACCCGGCGCAGTGGCCGGTCGTGCTGGGGCGCCTGTCGCTGCTGTTCCGCAGTCCGTTCGCCGACAAGTTCGAGCGGACGGTCGATTACAGGCAGTTCGGCGGCGTCCAGCACGGGCTGGACGATGCGGACTACCACGACGTGTTCCTCGGCTTTTGGGTGAAGCGCAACGTCTGGGGCGCCAAGCGGCCGGTGCGGCGGGCGGGCGACGTGGTGACGACGCGGGAGATGATCCCGGTCGACGACCTGCGCCGGACGGAGATGTACAACGACTATCTGGCGCCCCGCGGCCTGCATGAGGGTCTGCGCCTCGACCTATGGGCCGGGGAGGGTTGGATCGAGGATATCTCGTTCCTGCGGCCGTGGTCGACCGGCGCCTATACCGAGGCCGAGATCAGGCTGGCACGGGTGCTGCTGCCGCATCTGCAGCGGGCTGTCGCGGTCGCGCGGCGGCTGCGCTCGGCGGAGGCGCTGGCAGAGGCCGGGCTGGCCGCGCTCGACCAGGTGCAGACGGCGATGCTGCTGCTGGACGGGCGGGGGCGGATCGTGCACGGGAACGTGTCTGGCATGGCGCTGCTGGCGGCGGCGGATGGGTTGGACGCGAACGCGACGGGGTTGCGGGCCGCGACTTCGGAGGCGACGAACCAGCTCCATTCCGTGCTGCACGCCGCGGCCGGGCGGGGCGGCATGCCGCCGCAGTCGGGCGCGCTGCGGCTGCCGCGCACGACGGGGCGGCCGCCGCTGGCGCTGATCGCGCTGCCATTGCGGCAGGACCGGACCCGCCCGGTATTCGACACGCCGGGCGAGGTGGCGATGCTGGCGTGCATCGTCGATCCGCTGACCGGGGTGGACATCGATCAGACCCAGTTGATCTCGCTGTTCGGGCTGACCCGGTCCGAGGCGGCGCTGGCGATGGAGCTGCTGTCAGGCCAGGAGCTGCAGGAGATCGCGGCGCGCAGCGGGCGAAGCATCCATACGCTGCGGACCCAGCTCGCCAAGCTGATGACCAAGACCGAGACGGGGCGCCAGGCGGAGCTGATGCTGCTCCTGGCGAAGCTGCCGCGGGGTCCGCAGTAGCCAGGCGCTGCAGGCGGCCCCCTGAGGAGGCCGCCATAACGCCGATTGCAGCCCCTATTGCATCTGGCCGCGGACTTCGCCGCCCGGGTTCGCTGCGGTATGGACGTTGAAGTAGTATTTGCCGGCCTTCAGGTCATCGAGCTGTGCTGCCGTCAGCGTCGCGCCGCCCTTGATGGGCGAGGGCGAGACGGTGGCGGGGATCACGACCCCGGCGTTGGCGCCCGCGGCGGCCGGCCCATGGAAGTGTGCCGCGGTGGCCGGGCCGCTGAGACCGGCGTATTCGGCGGTATAGGTCATTGCCATGGTGTCCGGATAGACCATCGCCACGACCTTGCCCGTGCCGGCGGAAGCCTTGGCCGGAACCTCGGCGGCCCCGCTGAGCGGGGCCTGGAACGTCAGCGGCGCGGCGCAGGCTGACAGGGCGAGGGCGGCGGCGCCCGCGATGATGACATTGAAACGACTCATTGTTCCTCCGAGTTTTTCAGACTGTAACAAGAACGACGATGACCGATTTCGGCCCGCCTGTCTGCTGCTGAATTGTGCCGCATCGTGTGGATCGTGCAAGCATGGGCGCATGAGCGAACGCCCCATCGGACCCCAGGTTGATGCCACCCCCCGTCCTCTGCCGGCCCGCGTGCCGATCCGAGGCCGCTGCGTCGTGCTGGAGCCGCTGCACCGGCGGCACGCGCCCGAGCTGTGGCAGGCGTCGCAGGGCACCGGCGCGGACCCGAGCTGGGACTATATGGGCTATGGCCCCTTCCCGACCGAGGCCGCGATGGCGGCGTTCGTCGCCGATGCGGCGTCCCAGCACGATCCGCTGTACTGGGCGGTGCGGCCCGTGGCGACGGGCGTCGTCAGCGGCTGGCTGACGCTGATGGACATCCAGCCGAAGAACGCCGCCATCGAGATCGGCAACATCTGGTTTGGTCCGCGGATGCAGCGGACCCGGGCGGCAACCGAGGCGATGTTCCTGCTGATGCGGCTGGCGATGGACGACCTGGGGTATCGGCGGCTGGTCTGGAAGTGCAACGCGCTGAACGCGCCGTCACGCCGGGCGGCGGACCGGCTGGGCTTCATGTATGAGGGGCTGCTGCGGTCGCATCTGGTGGTGAAGTCCCGGCTGCGGGATACCGCGTACTACAGCATGCTGGCCGATGAGTGGCCGATGCGGCGCGATGCGCTGCTGGCCTGGCTCGATGACGGCAACGTGGGGCCGGACGGGACGACGCGGCGTGGGCTGGCGCAGATCAGGACCGAGGCCAGGCCGGCTGCCGCCGGTCCGTGAAGGGTCTGCTGCGTCGTCTCTACAAGCGATGCAACCCTGATCGTCGATAACACCAAGTCTCAGGGACCGGTCATCGCGAGCCGCCCTTGCGGCGTGGCGGTTCAGGGGATGAGGGCGGTGCATGTGGCCTCTGGATCGCTTCGCCAAGCGGCTCGCGATGACAGCGATGGGGCGGCTCGCGACGACAGCGATGGGGCGGCTCGCGATGACAGCGATGGGAATGAGTCATGGGGCCGGAGCCCTGGGACAAGGGTCTGCGATCAGCGCACGGGCGGCGGTTTTGTCAGCGCGCGCCGAAGATCGCGCTGCCGACGCGGACGTGTGTGGCGCCCTGCGCGATGGCGGCCTCGAAGTCTGCGGACATGCCCATCGACAGGGTCTTCAGCGCATGACGGGCGGCCAGGGTGGCGAGGGCCTGGAAATGCGGAACCGGGCTGCCCTCGGCCGGGGGAATGCACATCAGGCCTGTAAGCGCGTCGCCGAAACGGTGGCGGCAGGCGTCGATGAAGGCGTCGGCCTGGGCGGTGGGGATGCCCGCCTTCTGCGGCTCGTCGCCGATGTTGACCTGGACCAATAGGGTGGGGGCCCGGCCTTCCTTCTGGATGGCGTCGGCGATCGCGTCGGCGAGGCGGGGGCGGTCCAGGCTTTCGATGACGTCTGCAAGCCGGACGGCGTCGCGGGCCTTGTTGGTCTGCAGGCCGCCGATCAGATGCAGTCGGAGATCGGGGCGCCCGGCGCGCAGGGCGGGGAACTTGCTTGCGGCCTCCTGCACCCGGTTCTCGCCGAAAAGACGCTGGCCGGCTTCGAGCGCGGCGCTGACGGATTCGGCAGGATGGGTCTTGGAGACGGCGACCAGGTGGGCCGACCCGGGGGCGCGGCCGGCGGCGGCCAGGGCGGCGGCGATGCGGTCCTGGATGTGGCGGACGCCGGATGCGACGTGAGAGGAAGGGTGCATGGACGACAGGCTTGTGCGGTGGGCGCGTGCGGTCAAGTCGCGGCGCCGGGGGCGCGGCGGGCCGCCGCCGCTTTGGCTGTTCACGGACGCGTCGCGGATGGCCGATGTGCTGGGCGTGGTCTCGGGCCTGCCGAAAGGGCTGTGCGGCGTGGTGTTCCGGCATGACGGGGTGGCGGGGCGGGCGGCGCTGGCGCGGGCGGTGCTGCGGTGCTGCCGGGCACGGCGGCTGTCGATGGTGGCGGCGGGCCGGCCGCTGGGTCTGGCCGGGGTGGGCGCGCATCTGCGGGGCGGGCGGCGGGCGGGGGTATGCGCCTGCCCGCAGTATCGCACCGCCTCGGCCCATGGCGTGGGCGATATCGTGCGGGCGCGGCGCATGGGGGCGGCGGCGGTGTTCGTGTCGCCCGTGTTCGCGACAGCGAGCCACGCCGGGTCGGCGGCGCTGGGCCAGGTCCGATGGGCGGCTTTGGCGCGCGGCGGTGGGGTTCTTGCCCTGGGGGGTATCGACGGACGGACGGTGCGTGGACTGCCGCGCTGGGCGCGCGGGATCGGGGCGATTGGGGCGTTGGCCGGGGGCGTGTGAACGAATAGTGGCCCCTTTGCCACAGTGTTTCGCAATTGCCATGGAATGCCCTGTTTCACGATTGCGAGTGGCGGAGCGGGACTGCAATATCCTCTCAGGTCTGGCTGACCCACATCCCACGACGGCTCCGCTTCTGTGGTGGCCGATGGGGTGGGGGACGAGGCCTTGAATGGATCCGCCGCTCGACGGCGATTAAAGGAGGG
>JAYUCA010000246.1:0-4356 GCA_043740535.1 Rhodospirillales bacterium
CCGCCCTGCGCCGTCAGCGTCACGTCCGGGAAGAACGCCGCGCGCGCCGCCCGGATGTTCGCGTTGGACGAGACCAGCAGCGCCTCCGCGTTCGCCACGTCCGGCCGGCGCAGCAGCAGGGCGCTGGGCAGCCCGGGGGCCACCAGCGGCAGCGGCAGGTCGTTCAACGATCCGCCCTTGACGTCCAGGCGCTCCGGCGGCGTGCCGGTCAGGATGCCGAGGGCGATGCGCTGCTGCTCGATCGTGTTGCGGAAATTGGGGATGTTCGCCCGCTGCCCGGCCACCAGCGCCTCCTGCTGCGAGACGTCGAGCGCCGTCGAGATGCCGGCCGCGGCGCGGGCGCGGAACACCGCCAGGATGCGCTCGGAATCCGCGAGGTTCCGCTGCGCGACCCGCAGCCGGTCCTGCCCGGCCAGCACCTGGAAATAGACGTTGGCGACCGAGGTGACGACCGTCAGCGCCACCGTCTCCTGGTCGAAGCGGCTGGCCAGGGCCGTCGCCTGCGCGGCCTGCAGCGCCGCACGGTTCTTGCCCCAGAAATCGAGGTCGTAGCTGACCTGCAACGCCAGCGCATAGCTCCGGCTGTCGAAATAACGGCCGCCACCGCCGCCCGTGCCGAGGCTGCCGGCGCGGTTGCGGTTCGACCCGGTGCGCTGATAGTCGAAATTGCCGGTCCCGGTGACGGCCGGCAGCAGCGGCGCGCCGCTGATCCGCGCCTGCGCGTCGGCCTGGATGATGCGCGCGGCGGCCGCGACCAGGTCGTTGTTGGCGGCCCGCGCGCGCGCGATCAGGCCGTCCAGCTCCGGCGAGTGGAAGTTCCGCCACCACTCCGGCGGCGGCCAGGCGGCCTCTGCGCTGTCCGCGGTGGCGCGGAACGCCTCGGGCACGTCCTGCACCGGGCGCTCGTAGAGCGGACCCAGGTTGCACCCAGCAAGCCCGGCCGCGGGCACGACAGCGGCGGCGCGCAGCAGCGCGCGGCGGGCCAGCCGGCTCATGGCCGCCGCCGCTGCATGTTGGCCGAAAGCACGGCCCGGCCATCGTGGGAAAGTTGGCCGACCGCCAGCACGATGCTGTCGTCGAACCGCAGCGTGCTTTCGCGAAGCTGGCTCTGCATGGTTTTCAAGGCCGCCCGAACGGCCTCGGGGTCGTAGGGTTCCCGCGTCACGGCGCGGGCGACATCTGCCCTGGCATCGTCCAGCCGCGTGCGGCCGATGTCGTACCACGGCCGTTCGCGCGCCATGGCCGCCCGGAACGCAGCGTCGTCGACGGGCGGAAGATCGCGCGCCATGCGGTTGACCACCATGTCGAAGTTCGGCGGCCCCCCCATGCGGCGGTGCATGACCAGCGGCGCCGCGATCATGGCGGCGGCGAACAGGTTCAGCGCCAGCGACAGCCACAGCAGCCGCGTCCGCCAGGGTTCCAGCAACCGCATCAGGGGACGAGCGCGGCCAGCACCGTGGCAGGGTTGGTGGCCTGGATGGTCGGCGCGAGCGCATGGCCGAACTCGGATTCCATGGGCGCCAGCCCCACATAAAGCCCCGCAGCCGCACAGGCCGCCAGCGCCCCCATGCCGATGGCGCGCAGCATCGGCGGCAGCGGGGCCAGGGCCTTGTGGACATGCCGCCGGATGCGCTGCAGCGCCGCCGCGTCGGTCGCCCCTGCCCCTGGCCCTGGCCCTGCCCCTGCCTGTGCCGGCCCATCCTCGTCAGGCGCGTCCTCCGCCGCCAGCGCGTCGGCCAGCATCTCGCGGGCGCCGGCGTCGTGGCTCAGAAGCACGAGGGCGGCCGCCCGCTCGGCCGCCGGCCAGGCGTCCAGCCCCGGGCCGCGCGCGCGCAGCAGCCATCCCAGCCGGCGCGCGGCCATCCCCGTCACGCGCCCTTGTCCTCCAGATAGGCACGGAGCGTCTTGCGGCTGCGGTGCAGCAGCCCCTCCAGCGCGCGGGCGGAAACGCTCAGCGCTTGGGCGGTCCGCTTGCCCGACCAGCCCTCGCCATAGGTCAGCGTGATGGCCGTCCGCTGCCGGTCCGGCAGGCTGGCGATGGCGTGGCGCAGCAGCGCGTGGCGTTGGCGGCCGGCCAGGGCCAGCTCTGCGGTGGGGCCCGCGTCGGCGAGGTCCACGGGGATCTCGGCGCTGGGACGGGCGGCGCGCAGGCGGTCGATCGCGGCATTGACGGCGATGCGGTGCAGCCAGGCGCCGACGCTGGCCTGCTCCGGCCGATAGCTTGGGGCCTTGGTCCAGGCGCGCAGCAGCGTGTCCTGCGCCACGTCCTCGGCCGCCGCAGCGTCATCCAGCACGCGCATGGCCGCGCGCCGCAGCCGCAGGCCATAGCGGCCGGCCAACATGTCGAAGGCCTGGCGGTCGCCGGCGGCGGCACAGGCGATCAGGCTGGCGTCGGAAGGTTCGTCAGGCATGGTTCGAAGATGGCCGATGCATGGTGGCTTTACGAGGGCGCCCGGGTGAAACCCATGCGAGCCATCGGCTGGAGCTTATCGGACCAGACGGCGCGGCGCTGGGCTCAGGTGGCGGGAAGCTCTACAAACCATAACCTTTGTAAGAAAGAATGTCGTTGACCTAATGGTGAAATACTGAGAAATTAACGATCAGAAGACAGCCGGTCCCAGTCGAAGGTGATCCAATCCCATGCCAAGTTTCCGTTTCCCGGCCCTCGCCGCCGTTTCCGCCCTGGCGCTCTCGGCGTTGTCGGGTCCTGCCCTGGCGCTCCCCCTTGTCGCCAACGGGTCGTTTGAGCTGACGTCCGCCACCGGCAAGACCACCTTCGCTGGCAACGTCACCGGCTGGAGCGGCGGCGGCGGCCTGACGTTCATCGATTTCCCGGGGACCGCCGACAACGGAACCTATCTGTCCGTCTACGGCCCGTTCCCGTCCACCAGCCCGGATGGGGGCAACTTCGTCGAGGCGGACGGCGACCCGAACTATTCGGCGCCGATCTTCCAGACCCTGACCGGGCTGACCGCGGGTCTGCAATATGACCTCACGTTCTTCCAGGCCGCCGGTCAGCAGGCCGGCTTCACCGGCCCCACCACGGAACAATGGGCCGTGTCGTTCGGCACGACCACGATGAATTCCGCCAAATACTCCCTGGCCCAGGGTGGCGTCGGTCCCTGGCAGAAGCAGTCGATGACCTTCGTCGCCCTGGCATCCACCCAGGTGCTGAGCTTCCTGGCCACGGGCACCCCGCTCGGCGCGCCGCCGATCTCGTTCCTCGACGGCGTTTCGGTCGTCGCCTCGGTGCCGGAACCGGCCAGCGCCTTGTTGATGGGCGCGGGCCTGGTCGGGCTCGCCACCCTGCGTCGGCGCAGGACGCAGCGCAACTAGAGCGGCATCGTTTCAGGCTGCTTGGACCTGAAACGAGGTTCCGCGTTCTTAATCAACAAACTAGAGCATGAACTACCTCGACGGCGGTCGGAAAGGTTCATGGTCCCGAAGCCCTGGTGAGACTGCCGCTGTGACGAGAGCCCCGGGTCAGGCAGGCCCGGGGATGACGTGGTTGCCCACAACCCGTCATCGCGAGCTGCCCTTGCGGCGTGGCGATCCAGAGGCCGAAAGCGCTGCATGGGATAAGGTCATGGTCCCAGGGCACTGGGAACAGCCCCATCCGCGGCAGCGTCACGCGACGGCGCGGATCGTCGCCCGGATCACGACCGTCAGCCGGCGCAGCCCCACGATCTGCCGCAGGTTGCCCTCGACCAGATGCACCATCTCGGCAGGCATCGCATCCATCGCCAGGCTCGCCTCGATCACATCGCCGATGCGCCGCGTCTTGACGTGGTCGGGCACCAGGCCGCGGCGGGCGAACGGGACCAGCAGCCGCGGCAACAGCCCGGCCTCGGCATCGGCTTGCAGTTCATAGCATACGGATTGGGTGGGATGGTCTTCGACGGACAACATGGCGAGGGTGCTCTCGGGACGAAGGAAACGTGCAAACCGGCAGCCTGGCCGCACGTACGCGTGCAGCGGCTTAGGCGGCCGGGGCAGTAATTCGCGTCGTCGCTCGGATCGTCATGGATTGAAGGTAAAACAAATCAGGCCCGTTGCCAAGGCGTTTTTAACGGTCAGTGGGTCCAGTTGTCGGTACGGCCATACCGGAAATTATCCGCATACACCTTCGGCTTCATCACCTTCGCGGCCGGCGGGACCTCCAGTTCATAGGCGATGCCGTTGCCCTCCGCATAGGCCACCGCCGCCGCCTGGCTGTCGAACCCGAGCCGCACCTGGCCTTGCGTCGACGTGCCGCCCCACCAGCCCATCAACGGGTCGTTCCGCTCCCGCTGGTTCGCCGCGTAGTCCAGCACCCACCCGCCCGACGTGGCCGTGCCGGACTGCGTCGCCGTCCTG
>JAYUCA010000247.1:0-1532 GCA_043740535.1 Rhodospirillales bacterium
AGGCGGAAAGGGTGGTCCTCGGTCGCCAGGTCCGTCGTGGCCCAGAAGTCCGGCAGCTCCGGCATGCCCTTGCTGTGCGGGCCGAGTGCCGCCCAGTCGGGCGCGAAGCGGAACCTCTTGTCCTTGTGGCCGAAGCCGGTGAGGTAGTGGCTGCGCTCGAACGTGTCGACGGCGTCGATCCATTTGGCGGCGATGACCTCGGCCGCGCCCGGCCAGCCGGACGCGCGGAGGGTTTCGTCGGCGATCTCCATCGCGGTCATCTGGAAGCCGCGGTGGGTGGCGCCCAGCCGGGTCGCCAGGCCCACCAGCACGTCGTGGTTCGCGCGGCACTCGCCCGGCGGCTCGATCAGCTTCGGGCCGATCTGGATGTGGGTGTGGCCGCCGGCGCCATACAGGTCGTCGTGTTCCAGGAACATGGTGGCCGGCAGCACGACGTCCGCCAGCTTCGCCGTCTCGGTCATGAACTGCTCGTGCACGCACACGAACAGGTCGTCGCGCAGGAAGCCGCGGCGGACGCGGTTGCTGTCGGGGGCGACGACGGCCGGGTTGGTGTTCTGGATCAGCATCGCGTGCACCTGCGGGCCGCTGCCCAGCTCGGACCGGTCACCGGTCAGGGCGGCGCCGATCCGGCTCATGTCGATGCGGCGGATGCCGGGGTCGACGACGTCCAGGCCTTCGATCAGCGTCTTGTTCCAATGATAGATGCCGTTGCCGCGGTTGCTCCAGAACGCGCCGGCGCCCTTGTTCTTCCACTTGCCGGTGACGGTCGGCAGGCAGGTGACGGCGTGCAGGTTCACCGCGCCGTTGCGGCTGCGGGCGAAGCCGTAGCCCACGCGCAGCAGCGCACGCTCGGTGCGGCAATAAAGGGCTGCGAAATGCTCGATCTCGGCCACCGACAGCCCGGTGATCTCGCTCGCCCAGGCGGGGCCGCGGCTGGCGAGATGCGCTTCGAGGCGCTGCGGCGCGTCCGCGTATTCCGCCATGTAGGCGCGGTCCGCATAGCCGTCGCGGAAGGCGACATGCATGACGGCGCAGGCGAGTGCCGCGTCCGTGCCGGGGCGGACGGCCAGATGCAGGTCGGCCGCGGCGGCGCTGGGGGTGCGGTAGGGGTCGATGACGACGAAGGCGGCGCCGCGTTCCTTGCGGGCACGGGTCACGTGGGTCATCACGTTGACCTGGGTGGAGACAGGGTTGCCGCCCCACATCACGATCAGGTCGCTCTCGGCCATCTCCCGCGGGTCCGGCCCGCCATGGCTGCCGGCGCCGGCCAGCCAGCCCATCTCCTGCGGGGTCGAGCAGATGGTGCTGTGCTGGCGGGAATACTTGAGGTCGTGGCGGAACCGGTTGATGCCGTCGCGCTGCACCAGGCCCATGGTGCCAGCGAAATAGTATGGCCAGACGGATTCGGCGCCGTGCTGCGCGGTGGCGGCGGCAAACGCCCCGGCGACCCGGTCCAGCGCCTCGTCCCAGCCGATCCGCCGGAACTGGCCGCTGCCCTTCGGGCCGGTGCGCAGCAGGGGGTGGGTCAGGCG
>JAYUCA010000248.1:0-11362 GCA_043740535.1 Rhodospirillales bacterium
GCCGACGGCGCCCTGGCGGGGCTGCGGGCCGCCGGCATCGATCTGTCGCGCGTGATGCGGGTGGCCGACAGCACCGGCTGCGCCGCGATCTGCACCGATACGGCCGGGCGGAACCTGATCGCAGTCGGCTCCGGCGCCAACCTGCGGGCACGGGCGGACCAGGTCGAGGACGCGTTGCTGGGGCCGGGCCACACCGTGCTGCTGCAGATGGAGGCGCCGGCGGCGGAGACGGCGGCGCTGATCCGGCGCAACCGCGGCGCGCGCCTGGTGCTGAACATGGCGCCCGCGCTGCCGCTGGCCATGGATGCGCTGCGGGCCGTCGACGTGCTGGTGCTGAACGAGCATGAGGCGGCCTGGCTGGCCGGGACGCTCGATGTGGCAGCGACGGCCGCGGCGCTGCACGGGGCGCTCGGCGTCTGCGTGGTGCGCACCCTGGGGGGCGAGGGGCTGGAATTCGCGTCGGCCGACGGCGCCGGCCGGCTGCCGGCCCGCCCGGTCGTGGTGGTGGACACGACGGCGGCCGGCGACTGCTTCACCGGCGTGCTGGCCGCCGGGCTGGACCGCGGCCTGGCGCTGCCGGCGGCGCTGGCCCGCGCGAACGCGGCCGCCGCGCTGTGCTGCACCCGGGCGGGCTCGCAGGGAAGCATCCCGGCGGCGGCGGACACGGACGCCTTCGGCGTTCCGCCGGCGTAGGAGATCGCCGATACGGCGCGGGCTGTTCCGCACGGCCTACGATGGACCGACCCTGCGGAGGAACCTCGGCCTGAAGCCGCACGTGAACCGCCGAGTACGGCGGCCAAACCTCCGCCAGCCTTCGTGGGGCGGGTCCCAGTGCGGCGTCGCTACACCTCGGCCAGGGCCTGCTGCCGCAGCGTGTCCAGCGGCACCAGCTTGCCGCCCATGTCCAGGTGCCAGAACGTCCACCCGTTGCAGCTCGGCGCGTTCTGCACCGCGGCGCCCACCTTGTGGATGCTGCCGCGGGCCGTGCCGGAGGCCAGCGTGCCGTCCGCGGCCACCGTCGCGCTGACGCGGCGCTGCTTGTCCATCAGCACCGTGCCGGGCGGCACCAGGCCGCGTTCGACCAGGTTGCCGAAGGGCAGCCGGACCGCGTCCCGCTTCGTGGGCGCGGTTGCCATCGCCCCTGCGGAATGCGGCGTCTCCCGCTTGATGCGGCCGAGTGCTGCCTCGACATAGGCAGGGTGCCGCTCGATGCCGATGAAGTGGCGGTGCAGCCGCTTGGCGACCGCGGCCGAGGTGCCGGTGCCCAGGAACGGGTCCAGGATGACGTCCCCGGGCGACGTGCTGCTGAGCATGACCCGGTGCAGCAGCGCCTCGGGCTTCTGGGTCGGGTGCAGCTTCAGGCCGTGCTGGTTGCGCAGCCGCTCCGGCCCGGTGCACAGCGGGATCAGCCAGTCGCTGCGCATCTGCAGGTCGTCGTTCAGCGCCTTCATCGCCTGGTAGTTGAAGCGGTACCGGCTGTCGCGGCTGCGCGCCGCCCAGATCATCGTCTCGTGGGCGTTGGTGAAGCGTCGGCCGCGGAAGTTCGGCATCGGGTTGGACTTCCGCCACACGACGTCGTTCAGGATCCAGAACCCCATGTCCTGCAGCATCGCGCCTATTCGAAAGATGTTGTGATAGGCGCCGATCACCCAGATCGTGCCGTCCTTGCGCAGCAGCCGGCGGCACTCGCCCAGCCAGCCGCGGGTGAAGCGGTCGTACTCGCTGAAATCCGCGAAACGGTCCCAGTCGTCGTCGACGCCGTCCACCAGGCTGTCGTCAGGGCGCCGAAGCTCGCCCCGCAACTGAAGGTTGTAGGGTGGATCGGCGAAGACGCAGTCTATCGATGCGGTCGGCAGCATCTCCATGATGGAGACGCAGTCGCCCAACAGGACCTGGTCCAGCGGCAGCTCGTGAACGGCGTCCATGGATACTCCAACGAGCGCCTATGGTGCCGACCCGCCCGAAGCCGCGTCAATCTCCGGGCTTGCCAAATGGGCGAGCAGCAGCCGGACGGCGCCGAATTCGGCGCGGTGATGCCGGGTCGGCCCGTGCTGCATCAGGGCAGCGCGGTGCGAGCCGGTGCCATACCCCGCGTTCCGATGCCAGCCATACTGCGGATGCCGTGCCGCCAGCCGGGCCATCGCGCGGTCCCGCACCACCTTGGCCACGATGCTGGCCGCGGCGATCGACAACGAGATGCCGTCGCCGCCGATGCAGCAGCGCGTCGGGCAGGGCAGGGGCGGCGTGCAGTTGCCGTCGATCAGCGCCAGGTCCGGCAGCCCGGGCAGCCGGTGCACCGCGCGCCGCATGGCCAGCATGCTGGCGTGCAGGATATTAAGCCGCAGGATGTCGGCCACCGAGGCCGCGCCCACGCCGATCTCGATCCCGGGGCACGCCAGCAGCGCGGCATAGGCCAGGGTGCGCTGCGCCGGCGTCAGCGCCTTGCTGTCGTCGATCAGCGGCCGCAGCCGGCGCGGCACGCCGGTGCGGAACACCAGCGCGCAGGCCACGACCGGCCCGGCCAACGGGCCGCGCCCGGCCTCGTCCACGCCGGCGACCCGGCCGCCGTGCTCGCGCTCCAGCTTGTAATGCGGCCGCATCGCTAAACGCCCACCGCCAGCAAGGCCATCGCGGCGCCCGCCTGGCACGGCTCGATGACCGCGGCGCCGCAAGCCTCTTGGACCGCCGCCCGGTGCGCCGCCATCCCGGTACAGCCGAGCACCACCGCCCCGGCCCCGGCGGCCACGCAGGCCCGCGCCGCGGCGATCAGCCCGGCGCGTGCGGCCACCGGGTCCAGCAGCGTCTCCATCGACACGTTCAGCGCAACCTCCGCCGCCAGCCGCGACTCGAGGCCCATCGCGCGCAAGGCAGCCATGTGGCGGGCCTTTGAAGCATCGACGATGGCGATGACTCCGAACCGCTCCGCCCGCGCCGCGGCGGTGGCGATGGCGCAGCGGAACACCCCCAGCACGGGGCTGCTGGTGATGGCCCGCACGGCCTCGATCCCGGGATCGGACGCGCAGGCGATCACATAGGCGTCGGCGGCTTCGGCCTCCACCCGGCGGCACAGCGGCTCGATGACCGCATGCCAGTCGCGCCATGACAGGATGGCGCTCGGACCCTCCGGCAGGTCGATCACGTCCAGCACCGGACCGCCAGGATGCCGGAAGCGGGCGATGGCGGCGGCGATGCCGGCCGTGCAGTCCTGCATCCGGTTCGGGTTGATGATGAGGATGCGCGGCATCACCTGAGTGTTGACCGCAACGGCCCAAGGTTCAAGGTAGGGCCGCAACCCCACGAGGCGCCCCGTGCCCGACACCATCCTGCCCGACACGATCCTGCCTGCTGCCATGCCCCCCATCGTCTGGCGGCCCGACCGCACCCAGGCGGCGCCCGCCTGGCCCGTCCCGCCGCTGCTGACGCAGATGTGGCGCGGAGCGCGTGGCCTGTGCCCGGCGTGCGGGCAGACGCACGCCTTCGTCGGCTATCTCAAGGTCGCGCCGGAGTGTTCGAACTGCGGCGCGCCGCTGGGGGACGTGCGGGCCGACGACGCGCCGCCCTATTTCACCATCTTCATCGTGGGCCACCTGCTGGCGCCGCTCATCTTCTTCATTGAGACGACGTACCATCCGGCGCTCGGGCTGCAGGCGGCGGTGTGGCTGCCGCTCTGCGTCGTGCTGACGATGGGCCTGCTGCGCCCGGTGAAGGGCGCCACGCTGGGGTTGATGCTGAAGCTCGGCCTGGTCAAGACGGACGACGCGTGAGCATCGACGCGCCGGAGGGCCCACCCCCTGACGTGGCGCCGCCGGGCCCCGGCGACCGCCTGGTCCAGGTGGTGCTGGCCGGCGAGGCGCTGACCCGCCTGTCGCCGATCCTGGAGGCGGACCGCGCCCAGGCCGTGGCCGACCTGGAGGCGGAGAACAGTTTTGCGCTATGCCCCGCCGGCGACCGGCAGCCGCCGCCCGGCCCCTACTCGCTGCATCTGTCGATCCAGGAAGGCCGCCTGGTGTTCGACGTCCGCACCGAGGCGGATGCGCCGATCACCGCGCTGGGCCTGGCGCTGGGGCCGTTCCGCGGCCTGATCAAGGACTATCAGATGCTGGTCGACAGCCACATGATGGCGGTCGAGGAGGGCCGCGCCGAACGCATCCAGGCGATCGACATGGGCCGGCGTGGCCTGCACAACGAAGGCGCGGCGCTGCTGCAAACCAGGCTCGCGAGCAAGGCCCGGATCGATCAGGAGACGGCGCGGCGGCTGTTTACACTCGTTTGCGTGCTGCACACTCGGGTATGACGGCGTTATGGAAACCCTGATCCTGCACGAACACGGCGACACGATCGGTCTGACGCTTCCAGCAGGCGTCCAGGAGAGACCCGGGCTTTCGGCTGGGCAGTCTGTGGTCATAGAAACCCATCACCTTGAGGCCGTCCCAATGATGGGTTGCACCCATGCTACGCAGTCCCGCTGGGTTGTTTGGATTCGTTCCAAGAAAACGCACTACTAGCCCTGGAAATCGTCATCACCGGACTTGATCCGGTGATCCACGCGGTTCCACCTGTCACGACCTTAGAGGTTGGACTCTATACTGTCAGCATTGAATGCAACTGCATCGCGTGGGTAGCCGGGTCAAGCCGGGCCATGATGTAATACATTGATTTCGCTACTAGAGTTCTCCAGGATAGCCGTGCTGTAAGGGAGCGTGGAAGGAAGATGCTAGGCCTGCCCCCCCTCCGCATGCCAGCGCAGCAGGCGGCGCCGCAAAGCCTCCATGCCGCGGATCAGCGCAAAACCCAGGATGCCGATCGCCAGGATGCCGGCGAACACGCCCGGGCTGTCGGCGAAGCGCATCGCCTGCAGCATCGCGCCGCCCAGGCCGTCGCTGCCCATCAGCATCTCGGCCACGATCGTGGTGATCAGCGCCACAGGCAGCGCCACCTGCAACCCGGTAAAAAGCTGCGGGATGGCGGCAGGCAGGCTCACCTCCCACAGCAGGGCCATGCGCGAGGCGCCCAGGCTGCGGGCGGACCACAGCATCGTCTTGTCCACCCCCTCCGCCCCGGCCACGGCGGCGGCGATCACCGGGAACACGCAGGACACGGCGACGATGATGACCTTCGCCGCCGTCGACGGGCCCAGCCACAGCATGAAGACAGGCAGGAAGGCGATCTTCGGCATCGGGAAGCCCAACGACACCAGCGGGTCGAAGAACCACCGCACGACGGAAATGCGCACCATGGCGATGCCCAACGCCGTGCCGGCCACGGCGGCGATGGCGAAGCCGGACAGCGCCGCCCCCAGCGTCTGACCCAGCGCCGCGACCAGGTCGCCGGCAACAAGATCGTCCCACAGCCGCTCCAGCACCGCCGGCGGGCCGGGCAGCAGGAAGGGCGAGACCGTGCCCCGCGCCGTCGCCGCGGCCCACAGCGCAACGGCGGCGAGCAGCGAGCCGGACGCGGCGAGGCCACGCAGCAGCGGTGCGGTCAGCCGCGCCATCGGAGCGCCCGCTGCATCAGCATCAGGAACACCCGGTCGGCCGCGAATCCCAGCAGCGACACCACCAGCACGGTGGCGAACATCGCGTCGTACACGCCCCCGTCGCCCAGGAACGAGATCATGTAGCCCAGCCCGTTCGACGACATCAGGAACTCGGAGCTGACGAGCAGGATGAACGACAGCGCCAGCGCGGTACGGATGCCGGCGAGGATGTCCGGGATCGCGCCGGGCAGCGCGACCTCGACCAGGATCGCGACGTCGCGGCGGCCAAGGCTGCGGGCGGACCAGAACAGCATCGGGTCCAGCCCGCGCACCCCGTTGAAGGTGCTGAGCAGCACCGGCAGCAGGCTGCCGAGGAAGATCAGCGCGATCTTCGACAGGTCGCCCAGGCCCAGCCACAGCAGCAGCACCGGGATCAGCGCCGATTTCGGCATCGGGTAGATGCAGCGCACCAGCGGCTCGACGACGATGCGGACGGGCCGGTACCAGGCCATCAGCAGCCCCAGCGTGACGCCGGCGACGATGGCGAGGCCCAGCCCGGCCACCAGGCGCCACAGCGAGTGCAGCGCGTTGACCGGCAAGTCCCCGCTGGCGGTCAGGCGCAGCAGTGCCGCCAGCACGACGGACAGCGGCGGCAGGGCGGCCGGCGACACCAGGCCCATTCGGGGCGCCAGCTCCCACGCCAGCGCCACGATGGCGAGTGGGGACCAGCGGACCAGCCAGGCGTTCATCGGAGAAAATGACTTCGCGTGATGCATTTCAGCACGTCATCCCCGGGCAAGAAGGCCCGGGGATGACGTTGCGGGGCGGCAATGTCTTTCAAAACACATCCGAACTTTCCCCGGACAGGCCCTACCGATGCAAAAGGAAGAGTAACCGAACCTGCCTTCACGCCGACACCCGCTCCGCCCGGATGGTCTCGTCGCGCATCAGCAGGCCCAGGTGATCGACGTAGCCCTGGAATTCTGGCGTCTTGTGCGTGTCCGGGGTGCGGGACGCAAGCCGGATCGGCACGATCTCGCGGATGCGCCCCGGCCGGGCCGACAGCACGACGACGCGGTCGGCCAGATACACCGCCTCCCGCACGTCGTGGGTGACGAACACCGTCGTCATGCGGCGGCGCTGCATGATGGCCAGCAGCTCGTCCTGCATGATCTCCCGCGTCTGGGCGTCCAGCGCGCCGAAGGGCTCGTCCATCAGCAGGATCGACGGCTCCACGGCCAGGGTGCGCGCGATCGCGACCCGCTGGCGCATGCCGCCACTCAGTTGCGAGGGGTAGCTGTCCTCGAACCCCGTCAGGTGCACGAGGTCGATGAACGACTGGGTGCGGCGCTCCTGCTCGGCGCGGGTCAGGCCGAGCTTCTGCAGGCCATACCGCACGTTGCGCCGCACGCTCATCCAGGGGAACAGCGCGAAGCTCTGGAACACCACGCCGCGGTCGCGGCCGGGGCCGTCGACCGCTTTGCCATCGACCACGATGCGGCCCCGCTGCACCGGGATGAAGCCGCCGAGCAGATACAGCAGCGTGCTCTTGCCGCAGCCGCTGGGGCCGAGCAGGGCGACGAACTCCTCGGCCGCCACATCGAGGTTCAGCGTGTCCAGCGCCAGCACGGGGCGGCCGCGCGGGGGCTGGTAGGTGTGGCTCACGCCCTCGAAGGCGATCAAGTCCTGCCCGCAGCGTCGTTCACCAGCGACAGGTCGGCGTACTTGGCGACGTCGATGTCCAGCTTCAGGAAGCCGAGCTCCTTCTGCACCCGCAGGTTGTTCTGCAGCGCCTCGAGGTTCGGGCGGATGGCCGGGTCGCGGAAGTAATCGTCCTTGGTGAACAGCCAGGCTTCGAAGTCGGCGGCGGGCTGTTTGGTGACCTCGCTGACCAGTTTGATGGCGGCGGCGCGGTTGGCCGGGTTCAGCAGCCAGCGCGTGCCGGTCTGCATGTCCTCGAAGAAATCGACCAGCGCGGCGCGGTTCTGCTCGATGAAGGGGGCGCGCGCGGCCATCAGCGTGGTCTGCGTGACGCCCATCGCGTCCTTGATGGTGAACAGGCTGCGCGCCTTGCCCTGCCGGATCTGCTCCAACGAGAACGGCGCGACCATGCCGGCCATGTCGACTTTCCCCGACTCCAGCATCGCCGGCATGTTGGGGAACTGCACCTCGATCACGCTGTAGTCGCGCTTGTCCTCCAGCTTGTTGTCGCGGAGCTGCTTGCGCATGGCCATGTCGATGGCCCCGCCCAGGCCGTTGGAGGCGATGGTGCGGCCCTTGAGGTCGGCGACGGTCCTGATGGGGCCGTCGGCGCGGACGACGTACTGGCTGCTGTAATAGCCGGGCACGCCGTCCTGATACAGGTCGCCGATGGCGCGCAGATCCGTCATGCGGGCGTTCTGGATGGCCAGCCCGAACGACGAGAACGCCAGCGCGGCGATCTGCAGCTCGCCCGCGGCCAGCGCGGTGATCTGCGGCGCGCTGCCTTTGAAGTAGCTGAGCTGGACGGTGTAGCTTTTGCCGTAATGCTTCAGCACGCCGGGGTTGGCGAACACCACGGGCGGGAGCTGCGCCGGCGTGATCGCCCAGCCGAGATGGATGGCCAGCGGCGACTGGGCGCGCGCGGCACAGGGCAGCAGCGTGCCGGCGGCGGCAGCGCGCAGGACGTCTCGGCGCTTCATCGGTCCTCCATCGGTCTGCCGGCTTTTGCGGCATTGATGGCGGACCATACCCGCTCGGCGGTCACGGGCATATCCAGGTGCCGGATGCCGTACGGGCGCAGCGCATCGACGATGGCGTTGACCATGACCGGCAGCGCGCCGACGGTCCCGGCCTCCCCGGCGCCTTTCGCCCCCAGCGGGTTCATGCGGGTCGGCACGGGGTTGCTGTGCACCGTCATGCTGGTGATGTCGACGGCCCGGGGCATCGCGTAGTCCATGAACGACCCGCTGAGGATCTGGCCGCTGCCGGGCTCGTAGACGATGGCCTCCATCAGCACCTGGCCCAGCCCCTGCGCCACGCCGCCATGGATTTGCCCCTTGACCAGCAGCGGGTTGATCACAGTGCCCACGTCGTCGATGACGAGGTAGGCTTGCAGCGCCACCGCGCCGGTCTCGGGGTCGATCTCCACCTCGCAGATGTGGCAGCCGTTCGGGAACGTCGCCTCGTCCACCGCGACGATGGCCGAGCCGCCCAGCCCGAACTCGGACCGCGGCGGCAGCTTGGCGGCCATATAGCTGGTCCGCGCCACCGCCTCGATCCGCACCGAGCGGTCCGTGCCGGTCACGCTGAAGCGGCCAGCGTCGAACACGATGTCGGCCGCCGCCGCCTCCATCATGTGCGCCGCGATGGCCCGGCCCCGTTCGATCACCTTCTCCGCCGCCGCAGCGAACGCCGCGCCCCCGGCCGTGACCGATCGCGACCCGAAGGTGCCCCGCCCGTGCGTCACGACGTCGGTGTCGCCCTGCAGGATGCGGACCCGGTCCGGGTCGAGCCCCAGCCGGCTCGCGGCGATCTGGCGGAACACGGTCTCGTGCCCCTGGCCGTGGTTGTGCGTGCCCAGCAGGATGGTGGCGTCGCCGCTGGGGTCGAAGCGGATCTCGACGCCCTCCTCGCCCGGGGCCTTGAACGGGCCGCCCGCCATCTCGATGGCGTTGGCGATGCCGATGCCGCGCAGCATGCCCCGGGCCTGGGCGGCGGCGCGCCGGGCCGGGAAGCCGTCCCAGTCCGCGGCGTGCAGCGCCAGGCGCATGTTCCCGGCGAAGTCGCCGCTGTCATAAGTGAAGATGAACCCGGTGTTCCAGGGCATGGCGTCGACGGGGATCAGGTTGCGCTGGCGGATGGCGACGCGGTCGATGCCCATCTCCAGCGCGGCGACGTCGATGATCCGCTCGATGGCGAATGTCGCCTCGGGCCGCCCGGCGCCGCGATACGGGGCGCTGGGCGGCGTGTTGGTGAACACGCCCACCACCTCCGCATGGATCAGCGGCGTGCGGTAGACCCCGGACAGGCCGCCCAGGTTGTTCGTCGACGAATGCGGCGTGTTGAACCCCAGGTACGCGCCAAGGTTGGCGAGCGTTCGGATGCGCAGCGCCTGGAACAGGCCGTCCTTATCCAGCGCCAGCTCGATGGTCGAGACGTTGTCGCGGGCGTGGTAGTCCGACACGAAGCTCTCGCTGCGGGTCGCGTTCCAGCGGATGATGCGCCCGGTGCGTCGGGCGGCCCACAGGGCAAGCCCGTATTCGGGATAGGGGCTGCCCTTCATGCCGAAGGCGCCGCCCATGTCCGGCGAGACGACGCGCACACGGCTTGCGGGGATGCCCAGCGTGTCTTCCGCCAGCACGCTGCGCATCTTGTGCGGCGCCTGCATGCCGGCGTGCAGCGTGTAGGTGTCGTCCGCCGGGTGGTGCTGGGCCACGGCGTTGCGCGGCTCCATGGGGTTGGCGCTGACCCGGCTGATGCGGAAACTGAGCCGGGCGACATGGTGGGCGGCGGCGAAGGCGGCATCGACGGCGGCGGCGTCGCCGACCCGGTAGGTGAAGCAGACGTTGTCCGGCGCCTCGCCCGGCCAAACGGCAGCGGCGCCCCGGCTGGTGGCCTCGACGACGTCGGTGACGGCATCGAGCGCGTCGTATTCGACATGAACCAGGTCGCTGCCGTCCTGCGCGGCCTGCAAGGTCTCCGCGATGACGATGGCCACGGCGTCGCCGACCAGCCGGACCCGGTCGCGGGCGAGCAGCCGGTAGATGGGCCGCGGCATCGGGCTGCCGTCCGCGCGGTGGCGCTGCACGATGGTCTGCAGCGGCAGGATGCCGTCGGCGTCAAGTTCGGCCTCGGTCAGCACGGCGATGACCCCGGGGGCAGCCAGGGCGGCGGCGGTGTCGATGGCAACGATGCGGGCGCTGGCATGCAACGAGCGGACGACGACCATGTGCGCGGCGTGCGGCGGATGGATGTCGTCGGTATAGCGGCCGAGGCCGCGGAGCAATCGACGATCTTCGTAGCGGCGGGTGGGGGTGCCGATGCCGACGGATGGGGGCTGGGGGGGATGGATGTCCACTCGTCGTTATCCTTTAAGTCTGGTCTGATCGATCCGGTCTGCGTTGATGAGCGGACCCTTCGATATGCTGGCCAGGCGGTCGGTCCACATCGTGGATTTTCCCGACCCGTCATGACCGGTCAGGATCACGGCCAACGGTTTACCCGAGGCGTTCTTGGCTTGCAGAACCTGATCGGACGCAGTCTCCAGCGTCGTCAATCACTGACCTTGATCTGGCCGTTTTCCAGAATGCCCCGATCTCGCTTGCCATTCAGCACTCGTATGAAGACGTCGCTTTCTTCAGGTGCGGCAGGTTGCATCGGCACGTCTTTTTTCGCACGAATCCGGGCGCCGGGTTTCAGCGACGCGGTAAGTGTACGTCCCGGCGCCGCCGTGCTGGCGTCGATGCTGTGTTGCACGTCATCGTCGGTGGGGCGCCGGGCCGTGACCGTGACATCGCCGAACCTCTCGGTCTGCGTCGGTCCGTCGAACGCTGACGTAATTGTGACAACAGACCTCGGGTGCAGGATTTTGGCGCGATCGACCGTCGTTTTGGCTGTCGATCCAGGATGCGCTTTACCCATGACGCCAGGATAACCGGGCGCTTGACGGCTTGCCAGCCCTTTCAGGGGCGCCCGCGCAGGGCACCGCCAGCACGATGCGGAGGACCGCAAAAAGCTTGCACCCAGCCGGGGAGATAGATTAACAGAATTTAATTGCGGCTGACAAAAGCTGGGAAAAATAGGGAAACTACCAATGCGGACGTTGAACCAGGCCGTCGATCTTTTGGGTAGAAAAGCCCGGCTTCTGCTGAGCGCCAGCGCTATCGCCCTCGCCATGGCAGGCCC
>JAYUCA010000249.1:0-15233 GCA_043740535.1 Rhodospirillales bacterium
GGCGATGGCGCCGAAGCCGGCCAGGCCGCAGCCGATCAGCGCCAGCAGGACGATGCGGAGGATCATGGGGGTGCTCCGTGATGAAGGACGAACAACGCGCCGGAGGCGATGGCCACGGCGTAGGGCATGGGGCCGCCGCGGCGCAGGCGCCAACGCTCTGCCCGGAGAGCGCGGCGGAGGAGGCCATCCGGCCTGATCGGATCGGGCGCCGAAAGGCGGCGGCGGGCGATCAGATAGGGGACGGCGAGCAGGCCGCCGGCGAGGGCCGTCGCGCAAAGCAGCATGGGCACGAATGCCGGGGCGACCAGCAGCGCGGCGGCGGCGAGCAGCTTCACGTCGCCGCCGCCCATCCAGCCGTGGCGCCAGCACAGCGCCGCGAAGCCGAACACGGCGGCGGCCGATGCCGCGGCGGCTGGAAGCGCGCCCTGCATCGCCTGCATGGCCAGGCCGTCGAGTGCGACGGCGGCGGCGAGGCGGTTCGGCACCGTGCGCGCCGCGACGTCATGCAAAGCGGCGCCCAGCAGCAGCAGGGCGCCGCATGCCACGGCCAGCGCGGTGGCCGTGTGCAACAGGGACATCGGGGGCATCAGGGGGGGCCACGAGGCTTGCATCACGTTAGCAGGGTGTCGATTTCATTGACGATGCTTTCAAGGTCCGTGCCGATCACCGAGACGCCGAGCAAACCGACGGCAACCACCTTGCCGACGATCAGGCCGTATTCGACTGCGGTAACCGCGCACCGATCCTGTCGTAAAAGAGTTAAGCGGATGAGAAGGTGGAACAGGGGCCGTAGTCCCGGGGAAAAGGGAGCGGGGACCCATCCAGCCGCCCAAGCCGGGCGGCTGGATGGAGCCTTGTAGATCAGGTGACCGCGGCCTTCACGGCGGTGAACTTGGTCGCCAGGTTGGTGCCGACGACGCTGAAGCCGGCCAGGCCCACGGCAACGACCGCGGCGGCGATCAGGCCGTATTCCAACGCCGTGACGGCGCGCTTGTCGGTCTTCAGTTCCAGCCAGGTCTTGATGTATGCGTACATGGAATGGATCCCTTCGGTGAACGTGGTCGGCGCCGATGCATTTTTCGCATCTGGGTGGTGTGCTGCATGCAGAAGGCAATCGTTTGCGGTCATCCTGCTGTCCCGGCGAAGATAGACGCCAAGATTCAAAATAAAGAGTTGCAGGAAACATCCTATTTTTGATCCGCTCGATCGCCTCCGCTGCCATCTGTCGCAGAATACGGGACGAAAGTTGCAGAAGTGTTAACCGGGAACCGCTCAACTGGGATTCCCGATGACCGGACACATTGAGCAGGACATGCATCAAAACAGCTTCATTGGGCTCGCGCCGTGCGCCGCCGTGGGCCGCCCGAAACGAAGCGGTCATGATTTCAGCCGCATTCTGCGCCCGGCGCATCACGGCACGGAAGGCGACGGCGACAGGATCATGAAACCGGGTTGGAGTTCAGGCCTGGCGATGCGCATGCGGACGGCCCTGTCGGGCGCGGCGCGGCGGCGGGGGCGCCGTGCGGCCATCGCGCCGATGACGGCGCTGCTGGCGCCGGCGTTCCTGGGCATGACGGCGCTGATCGTCGACGCCGGGTTCTGGATCATCGGGTCGAGCCGGCTGCAGGTGGCGGCGGATGCCGGGGCGATGGGGGCGGGCTTTTTGCTGAGCACCTCGCTGAAAGGGCAGACCGGCCCCACGCAGACCAGCACGATGCAGTCGGTGGCGGCGTATGAGGCGCAGGCGGCGGCAACGAAGCTGGTGGGGACGCTGAACACGTCGCCGACGGTATCGATCGCATCCGACTGGTCTTCGGTCACGGTCACGTTCACCAGCCAGGCGCCGAGCTATTTCCCGGGCATCTTCAGCGGTGGCGCGCCGGTGCTGCGGGCGAGCGCGACGGCCAGCGTGAAGGCCACGCCGGCCACGCCCTGCGTGCTGACGCTGGGGACGACGGGGACCGGGGTGCAGGTGGACAACTCGGGCACGATCGCCGCGACGAACTGCAGCATCTTCAGCAAGGCGAAGGACCCGAACAGCAGCATCCCGAGCATCTACCTGAACAGCGGCGTCATCAGCGCCACGGTGGTGGCGGCCGCGGGCGCGGTCACGCAGTCCAACAGCGGGTCGAACAGCATGACGCCCAGCAACCCGACGTCCAACTCGTCGACGGTCTATGCGGACCCGCTGGCGTCCAAAAGCCTGCCGGCGCCGGGGGCGTGCAACGTCACCAACGGCAACTACAGCGCCTATGGCACCTACAACTTCAGCGCGGCGGCCAACGGGGGGTCGTATGTGTTCTGCGGCAACACGGTGATCGGCGGGAACGGGTCGACCGACAGCTTCGGACCGGGGATCTACTACGTGGTCAACGGCAACCTGACGTTCAACAACGCGGCGCTGACCAACGCGTCGGGGATCAGCTTCGTGCTGACAGGGTCGAGCCCTGGGAACTTCAGCTGGACCAACTATTCGAACACCACGACGCCCATCACCGCGCCCACCACCGGGCCGACCGCGGGGGTGGCGATCTGGCAGGCGTGCAACAACAGCGGTTCGCAGACGGCCAGCTTCCAGGGGGGCAGCACGATCTCGGTGGCGGGGACGATCTACATGCCGTGCAGCAAGGTGGATGCGGGGAACAACGCGCAGATCACGGCGCAGTCGGGGCAGGCGTTCAACATCGAGGCGTTCTCGATCTACGCGCACGGGTCGGCGGCGATCCGCACGAACGCGATCAGCGGCAGCGGGGGCAACAGCGCCGGCGGCCCGGTGCTGACGCAATGACGGCGCGGGGGAAGCATGGGCTGGCCGGGGACCGACGCGGAGTCGCGGCGTTGGAGATGGCGCTGGTGTCGACGTTCCTGCTGCTGCCGTTGACCGCGGGGGTCATCGGATCAGGGCAGGCGCTGCTGACGCAGTATCGGGTGGACCGGGCGCTGCACTCGGCGCTGGTCTTTGCCTGGGGGTCGCCGACGGCGACGAGCGCCACGCTGCAGGGGGCGGCGCAGGGGGGGTATGGCAACGGCGGCGCCGCCGTCACGGTGACGGCCAGCAGCGCGTGCTACTGCATTCCCCCGACGGGCACGCGGGGCTCGGGGTCTGCGGCGACGTGCGGCGGGACTTGCAGCGTCAACGGCCAGGTCGTGGGCACGTGGGTGACGATCACCACGAGCGCCGGGTTCACGCCGGTGTTCCCGATTTTGTGGACGTCGGCGAGCTGGACGCTGTCGGCGACGGCCACGGTGAGGGTGCAGTGACGGGACGGCTGCAGTGACGGGGCGGCTGCGGGGCGATCTGCGGGGGGCCACGGCGCTGGAATTCGCGATCGTGTTCCCGGTGTTCCTGTTGTTCGTGTTCGGGCTGTTCGCGGGATACAGCCTGATCTCGTGCCGGCGGGCGATGGATTATGGGATCGAGAAGGCGCTGCGGTATGCGATCGTGCATGGCGGCGGCGGCTCAAGCGGGGTCAGCAGCGCGTATGCCGCGGCGGCCACGGTGATCTGGCCGGATGTGGGGGCCAGCAGCGTGGTGAGCGTGACGCCGTCGTCGTTCAAGTCGGGCGACACGGTGGTGGTCAGCGTGACGTATGGGTGGGCGCCGCCGGCCGGGCTGACGGGGTCAGTGAACAACGGGCTGTTCAACGCGGTCACGCTGAGCGCGACGGGGTCGATGCGGGTGATGTCGCCCTAGACGGGCGGTTGTGCGCTGCCAGACGGATTTCGAAAGTTACACAAGCTCCACGGGTGCGGCCCCCGCGTAGGGCGGAAAAGCGAAGCGTCTTCCGCCTTTTGCGTTGAGTCGGCTTGGAGTGGCGGATGGCGCTGCGCTTATCCGCCCTACGAGGCTAGGCGGGCGGTGACGGTGGTGGAATGGCGGGGCGTCAGGTCAGGCCGAAGGTCAGCTCGCCCAGCTTCTCGATGCTGCAGGCGATCTGGTCGCCGGGCTTCAGCCAGACCTGCTTTTCCTTCGGCATGCCCAGGATCACGCCTTCCGGCGTGCCGGTGAAGATGATGTCGCCGGGCTTGAGGGTGAAGTGGCGCGAGCAGAAGCTGATCAGCGGTTTGCAGCCGAAGATCAGCTCACGCGTGTTCGACGACTGGCGCGTCTCACCGTTGACGCGGCATTCGAGGTTCAGGGCGTCAGGGTCCGGCACCAGGTCCGCGCCGACCAGCCACGGGCCGAGCGGGGCGTAGCCGTCGCTGCTTTTGCCGAGCATGAACTGGCTGGTCGCGAACTGCAGGTCGCGCGAGGAGAAGTCGTTGCCGGTGGCGTATCCCAGCACGTAGTCCAGCGCCTTGTCCTCCGGCACGTCGACGGCTTCGCGCCCGATGACGATCACCAGCTCGATCTCGTAGTCGAACTTCGTGGAGACCTTGGTGGGCAGCTTGATGTCGCCGCGGTGCCAGTTCAGCGCATTGTTGAACTTGTTGAACAGGATGGGTGTGGTGGGGATGGCGTTGCCCGTCTCCTTGGCATGCGGGCGGTAGTTGAAGCCGACGCACAGGATCTTCTCGGGGTCGGTGACGCAGGGGCCGAACTTCGCGTCCGCCTCCGGCACGAAGGCGGGGGCGGCGCGGGCGTCGGCGAGGCTGGCGGCGACCAGATGCTGCAGCGTGGCGTTATGGCCGCCGCGCATGACGTCGTTCATGGTCGATGGCGCCGGCAGGCCCAAAAGGGCGGCGGCGCGCGGCACATCCAGCACCCCCTTCGCGGTCCGCACCGCCAGCGTGTAGCCCGGCCCTGTCCGCAGCGTCCCGAGCACCATGCCGCGCGGCATGTCCGCCATCGGCCCGGCGCCGGCCGGCGCCGCGGTGACGGGAACCGGGCCGGTGGGGGATTCGGCGGCATTGGCGGCGGCCAGGGCGATGGACGCTGTGCTGGTTGCAGCGATGAGGCCGCGGCGGGTCAGGCTCATGGATCGGATTCCCCAGGTATTTTATCGTTGAAGCAAAGGTAGCTTGGCCGGGCTTGCTGGCATAGGGCTTGCTGGCACAGGGCTTGCTGGCCCAGGGCTTGCTGGCACACGGCTTGCTCGCCTTTGGGGGGATCGAACCGCAGGACACGGCCATGGACATCGGGGTCTTCATTCCCATCAACAACAACGGGTGGATCATCTCCGCCACGTCGCCGCAGTACATGCCGAGCTTCGAGCTCAACAAGCAGGTGGTGCAGAAGGCCGAGGGGTTCGGGCTCGACTTCGCGCTGTCGATGATCAAGCTGCATGGGTTCGGCGGCAAGACCGAGTTCTGGGACCATGGGCTGGAGAGCTTCACGCTGATGGCCGGGCTGGCCTCGGTGACGTCGCGAATCCGGCTGTATGCGTCGACGGCGGTGCTGACGATCCCGCCGGCGATCGTCGCGCGGATGACGAGCACGATTTCCGACATATCGGGCGGGCGGTTCGGGATCAACGTCGTCTCGGGGTGGCACAAGATCGAATACAGCCAGATGGGGCTGTGGCCGGGCGATCAGCATTTCGGCAAACGCTATGACTACAGCACGGAATACGTGCGGATCCTGCGGGACCTTTGGGAGACGGGGCGTTCGGACCTGAAGGGGGAGTATTTCCAGATGGACGCGTGCCGGCTCAGTCCGCGGCCGGCCGGCCCGGTGAAGGTGGTGTCGGCCGGGCAGAGCGACCGCGGGATGGAGTTCGCGGCGCAGTACTGCGACTTCAACTTCGCGCTGGGCGAGGGGGTGAACGAGCCGACGCGGGCCGCCGGGGTGCCGGCGCGGATGCTGGCGCACGCGCGGAAGACCGGCCGCGATGTGGGCAGCTACATGCTTTACATGGTCATCGCCGACGAGACGGATGAGGCGGCGATGGCGAAGTGGGATTTGTACAACCGCGGCGCCGACAAGGACGCGCTGGCGCATCTGCTGGGCAAGGCCGCCGAGGATACAGCGCCGTCGGACACCTCGATGGCTGCGGCCATCCTGCGGGCGCCGTCGCCGATCAACTTCAACATGGGCACGCTGGTGGGGTCGTATGCGCATGTCGCGTCGATGCTGGACGAGGTGGCCGGGATGGCGGGGGTGAAGGGCATCATGCTGACGTTCGACGACTTCCTGCTGGGGATGGAGGCGTTCGGCACGCGCATCCAGCCGCTGATGCGGTGCCGGGCCGACCGGGTGCTGGCGGCCTGAGCCGATGGGACGGGGGCTTGGCCGCTGAACCGGGGACCCATTGGGTGCTGCGGGGCGGTGGAATGCGGGAGGGCGCTCCACCCTACGAAGCGGGCGGTCATCTGGTCCTTTGACGCGGGGGGTGTCGATCCTGCATGAGGTGGGTGGTTGTGCCGTTTTCGTATCCCGTGAGGAGCGCCTTCATTCATGTCCAGCACCGGCCTTGCGGAGTCTATGGCGCACGACGTGGCCGATGCGATCCGGGGGCGGCATTCGGTGCGGAAGTTTCTGGCTGCGGCGCCGCCGATGGACGTCGTGCGGGAGATCCTGGAGATCGCGTCATACGCGCCCAGCGGGTCCAACATGCAGCCCTGGTCGGTGTTCGTGCTGACCGGGGCCACGCTCGCGGCGCTGGGCGGCGATATGCGGGCTGCGTATCTTGCCGGCGAACCGGGGCATGGGCGGGACTACACGTATTACCCGGCAGAGGTGCCGGAGCCGTTCCAGGCGCGCCGGCGGGCCTGCGGGTGGAGCCTTTACCAGACGCTGGGGATCACGCGGGAGAACAAGGCGGGGATGACGGCGCAGCGGTCCACGAACTACGATTTCTTCGGGGCGCCGCTGGCGATGGTGTTCACGATCCATGGCGGGCTCGAGACCGGCAGCTGGATGGACATGGGCGGGTTCCTGCAGTCCGTCATGGTGGCGGCCCGGGGCTTCGGGCTGGATAGCTGCGCGCAGGCGTCGATCGCGGAGTATCCGGCGATCGTGCGGCGGCATCTGCCTGTGGACCCCGTGCACAAGGTGGTTTGCGGGATGGCGCTGGGGTATGCGGACCGATCCGCGGTCATCAACGGGTTCCGCACCCAGCGGGCGCCGGTGGACGAGTTCGCCACGTTCCTTGGGTAGCATGTCCGTGGACAAGCCGGTCTTCTTCGACGCGGTCGCGGCGCAGTCGTTGGCGCAAGGCGGGCGGGCGATGCTGGTCGGCCCCGATGGCGCGCGGGTGAGCCATGCCGACGCGCTGGAGCGCAGCCTGCGGATGGCGCGGGCGCTGGGGGCGATGGGGCTGTCGACGGGGGACCGCGTTGTCGCCATGACGGAGAAGTCCGTCGATGCGGTGGTGCTGTATCTCGCGTGCCTGCGGGCCGGGCTGGTCTATGTGCCGGTGAACCCTGGGTTCCGCCGCGAGGAGACGCTGCATGTGCTGCGCGACGCGACGCCCGCGCTGGTGGTGTGCGACGCGGGGCGGGAGGCGTGGTTCGGCGGGCTGTCGCCGGGCATGCGGGCGGTGGCGCTGGGGGCGCTGGCCGGAATGACGGGGAGCGAGGCGCCGGGCGGGCCTGGCGAGGGGCCGGCGGTGATCCTGTATACGTCGGGCACCACGGGACAGCCGAAGGGGGCGATGCTGAGCCAGCGCAACATCCTGGCGAACGGGCTGGCGCTCGGTGCGGCGTGGGGGTTCGGGGCCGAGGACGTGCTGCTGCATGTGACGCCGCTGTTCCACTCGCACGGGCTGTTCGTGGCGTTGAGCTGCACGCTGCTGTCGGGATCGACGGTGGTGCTGGCGCCGCGGTTCCTGGTCGAGGAAACGCTGGCGCTGCTGCCCGGGTGCAGCGTGTTCATGGGGGTGCCGACGATGTATGCGCGGCTGGTGGCGCATCCGGGGCTGACGCCGGCCGTGTGCCGGACGGTACGGCTGTTCGCATGCGGGTCGGCGCCGTTGTCGCCTGCGGACCATGCCGGGTTCACGGCGCGGACGGGGCGGGAGATCGTCGAGCGTTACGGGATGAGCGAGACGGGGATCAACACGTCGAACCCGGTCGACGGAGTGCGCAAGCCCGGCAGCGTTGGCTTGCCGTTGCCGGGGGTGGAGGTTCGGGTCGCGGGTGGCGGCGAGGTTGGGGCGGTGCACGTGCGGGGGGCGCATGTGTTCGGGGGCTACTGGAACCGCCCGGCGCAGACGGCGGAGGCTTTGTCCGCCGATGGCTGGTTCGACACCGGCGACCTCGGGCGGATCGATGGGGACGGGTATCTGACGCTGGTCGGGCGGGCGAAGGAGCTGATCATCTCGGGCGGGTTCAACGTGTATCCGGTGGAAGTGGAGCGTGTGCTGCAGACGCTGCCGGGCGTGCATGAGGCTGCGGTGATCGGGCTGCCGCACCCCGATTTCGGCGAAGCGGTGACAGCGATCGTGGTGATGGCGCCGGGCGCGGTGTTGGACGAGGCGGCGGTCATCGCGGCGGTGAAGGGGCGGCTGGCGGCCTACAAGGCGCCGAAGCGGGTGCTGGCGATGGATGCGCTGCCGCGGAATGCGATCGGGAAGGTTTTGAAGACGGTTCTGCAGGAGGGGAACGCGGGGCTTTACGGCGGGAGGTAGCGGGCGGCGGGCTTTTTCGGAGGCGGATGACGCTTCGCTTATCCGCCCCACGGGGTTCAGGCGGGCGGAACCGGGTCGCAGGCGGCAGAGGCGGCCCGGCCCAGCACCAGCATGCGGCGGGCCGCCACCCCTGCCCCGGCGGCTTCGCCGAGCGCTTTCGCCAGGAAGGGGCTGGACAGCAGCGCGTGGGCGGCGGTGTTGCCCAGGATTTCGGTGGCGCCCACCATCGTGGCGGACAGCGCGGTGCGGCGCAGCAATGCCAGCGTCCCGAGCAGGCCCGGGCGGACGCCATACAGTGCGGCCACCTGGCGCACCAGGCGCACGCCGCGCCAGGCGACGAACAGCATGTCCAGCGTGGGAGACGGCACGGCGGCGATGCCGGCGACGACCTGGACCGCGGCGCCGCGGCCCAGCGCGTCGGCGGCTTCGCGCAGGCCGCGGCCGGGTCCGGCGCGGAGCAGGGCCAGGGCCGCGTCCGGGTCGTTCACCGCGCGCAGCGCCGGCAGCAGGTCCGCACCGCCGGGGGCCTGGGCGGCCCAGGCCTGGGCGGCGTGCATGATGCGGGCGGCTTCGCCGGACGCGAGGTCGTTCCGCAAATGATCGACGTGGTGCAGGGCGAAGATCGCGCGGAGCTCGCGCCAGATGCCGGTGCCGAGCAGGCCGAAACCGGAGGCGGCGACGGCGGCGGTCACCCAGCCGAGCCAGGCGGCGCGGGCGAACTGGTCGGCGATGAAATTGGCGGCGCCCAGCAAGGCGAAGCCCAGGGCCAGGACCGCTGTGCCGGCCAGCATCAGCGCGGGGGTGCCCCAGGGAGGCGCCGGGTCCGGGACGGGCGGCAGAGCCGATTCTTCCAGGCGCGGGGCGTCCACGTCCTCGTACTCGATGCGGCCGGCGAGTCTGGGCGGGATCACAGCACGTCATCCAGCAACGCGACCAGCAGCGCATCCAGGCCCAGGTTCGGGACGCCGCCGCGGCCGGCGTCGGGGGGGCGGATCGGCTCGAAATGCGGCAGTTCGAGGAAGGGATGCGCCCAGAACGCGGCGTCGGGCGGGGTGTGGGGGACTTCGCCGGGGAAGGAGCGGACGGGGCGCTGCTCGTTCAGCACGCGGCCGCGGACGGCGGAGACGGGGCGGTCATCCAGCAGCCAGACGATCTCCTCGGTGCAGCGCACGGCGGCGATGGCGAGATAGGCGGCGCGGGTCTTCGCGGTGGGCTCGGCGATGCGGCGGAGAAGAGCGGCCAGGTTCTCGCGTTGGCGGTCGCCGACGTGGTCGGACTTGGTGGCGGCGAACACGACGCGGGAGACGATGGCGGGGGGCGCGCGGAGGCGGCCGAGGGCCATCGCGGTCTCGACCAGGCTGCGGCGCCAGCGGAGGGCGCCGGCGGCCTCGGCCAGGGCGGCGCGCATGTCCTCGAAGGCGGCGGGGCCGGCGTGCAGGGCAGAGAGGACGTCGACCAGCACGACCAGGCGGTCGAGCTTGCCGAACAGCGGGTCCGCCAGGTCGCGCTCGACCGCGCCGACGTAGGCGTCGTAGCGGCGGGCGAGCAGAGCGTGCAGGCCGCCGGCGCCGCGGTGCGGGAAGAACGGCGTCCAGGCGGGCTCGGGGCCAGGGGCGGGCATCAGGAAACGGCCTGGTTGCAGCAGGGACAGGCCGGAGTCGCGCAGGCGCTGCAAGGTGTCGCGGAACAGGCGGTGACCGGCGAGTGCCAGGGCCTCATCGGCCGCAGCCCCGGCGGGCAGCCCGGCGGTGAAGGCCAGGAACGCGGCGGCTTCGGGGCGTCCTTCCAGCCGGCGGAGCGACTGGTTGGACCAGGTGTCGAAGGGGGTGCGGAGCAGCGGGAGGTCGAGCAGCCACTCGCCAGGGTAGTCCAGCAGTTCGAGGCGGACACGCTGCGGCGGCAGCGCCGCGCCGAAGCCGAGGCGGGTGATCACGAGGTCCAGGGCGAGCAGGCTGGCGGCGTTGGTGCGCTCGGGCCAGGCAGGAGGGTCCCGGGCCAGAGCGGCAAGGTGGGCAGAGTGGTCGAAGCGAGGCACCGGCGATGCGCCGGCGGCGGCGAGCGAGACCGAGGCCAGGCGCGTGCCGATGCGGCGGCGGACCAGGGGCAGCACCGGGCGGCCCGCGCCCAGCGCCAGCAGGTTGGCGGCCAGCGACGTCAGGAAGGCGGTTTTTCCGGCGCGCGCGAGGCCCGTGACGCCGACGCGGATGGTGCGTCGGGGGAGCAGGGACAAGGCGGGGGTCAGGATGGCTGGGGGGATCAATTTCTTTTTGGGGCTTTCCCGCGGGGCCGGCTTTGGTCCTCGCGATGGTGGAATGCTCAGGGCATTCCACCTTACGACGTCGCGTGCTTCTGCACTTAGAGCATGATCGCTTCGGGTAGACGAAGCGATCATGCCCTGGTTTGTTGATGAAGAACGCGGAACCTCGTTTCAGGTCCAAGCAGCCTGAAACGATACCGCTCTAGGCGCGTTGGACCAGTTCGATCTTGTAGCCATCGGGGTCTTCGACGAAGGCGATGATCGTCGTGCCGAACTTCACGGGGCCGGCTTCGCGGGTGATCTTCGCGCCGGCTTGCTTCAGGTCTTCGCAGGCCTTGTAGACGTCGGGCAGGCCGACTGCGAGGTGTCCGAAGCCGGTGCCCAGGTCGTAGGGAGCCGCCTGGTCCCAGTTGTAGGTCAGTTCCAGCACGCTGGCGCTGTTCTCGTCGCCGTAGCCGACGAAGGCGAGGGTGTATTTGCCGTCCGGAACCTCACGACGGCGCAGCTCGGTCATGCCGAGGTGCTTCGTGTAGAACGCCACGCTGCGGTCCAGGTCTTTCACGCGCAGCATGGTGTGCAGCAGGCGGGCTTTGGTCATGGGGCGGATCCTTGTGTCGTGGAGGATAGTATATCGGGGTCGATGCCGATCAGGAAAAGGCCTGCAGCGTCGGCTTCCGCGATGCAGGCCGCGCGGTCGGTCAGCAGGGTGCCGCCGGCCTCGAAGGCGACGCCGCGCAACTTGGCGGCAGCGGCGGCGCGCAGGGTGGCCGGACCGATGGTGGGAAGGTCGGCACGCCGGTCCTGGCCGGGCTTGACGAGCTTCAGCAGGACGCCGCCGGGGCCGGGGCGGGCGAGGCCGGCGGCGCGGGCCAGCATGGCGTCGGTGCCCTCGATCGCCTCCAGCGCCAGCACGATGCCCTGCTGGACGACGCAGCCCTGGCCCACGTCGACGCGGCCGAGGGCGCGGGCGACCTCGGCGGCGCGGGCGATGTCGGCCATGGCGGCGGCGTCCGGCGCGACGCGGCCCAGCACGCCTTTCGGGCCAACGGCCTCGGTCAGCACCTCGTGCGCGCCCAGCACGCGGAAGCCTTCTTCGCCGAGCACGCGGACGATGGCGGCGAGCAGGCCGTCGTCGCCGCTGAAGGCGGCGCGGCCGATGCGGGCCATGATCTTGGTGCCCTCGGCGTCAGGCCGGAAGTCGAACACGGAGGGGCGGCGGACGGGGCCGACGAGAACCAGATCCTTGCAGGCGTGCCTGCGGAGCAACGCGAGGATTTCGCCGGCGGCGCCCATGCGGACGGTCTCATGCGGGTAGGCCCCGATGACGGCCGGGTCGGCAAAGCCGCGCAGGGCGACGATGAAGACGCGGCGGCCGGCGGCCTGTGCGGCAGCGGCGACACGGCCGGGGAAGGGTCCGCCGCCGGCGAGGATGCCGAGTGTGGGCAATTCCGCTTGCATGTGCGCTGGCGACTCCGTTACGGTATCGGTATCACGATCTTGTGATACGGGGGATGTCCTGATGCCCGACGAGGATCTGTCGACAGCGGTGGATCTGCTGACCAGCCTGCGGGTGCTTGCGGACGAGGCGTCGTTCCTGCAGCTGACGCGCACGGTCGCGGTGCTGCAGCAGGCGATGGAGACGTGCCGGACAGAGGCGGTGGGGCGTGGTTCCGGCAGCTCGGCGTTGCATTAGAGCGGTATCGTTTCAGGCTGCTTGGACCTGAAACGAGGTTCCGCGTTCTTAATCAACAAACTAGAGGATGAGCGCTTCATCTACCTGAAGCGATCATGCTCTAGGTTCCCGCTTGGTGTGACGGGCGCTGGTTGGGGCAGCGATCGTCACGCCCGGGGACGTCCCCGGGTCAAGCAGGCCCGGGGATGAGTGGCTCAGGCTTGCTCGGGTTCGTCGGCGGGCATGGTGGAGCGGATCAGGCCGCGTTTGCTGGGGGTGTCGACGAAGGCCAGGACCTCGGCCACCAGCGGGTGGTCGCCGTGTTCGGCGCGGACGGTCGCCAGGCGGTCGGCGAAGACGCCGCTGCCGGAGAACAGTTCCTTCACCGCGGCGCGCAGCGCGTGCACCGCGGCGCGGTCGGCCCCGCGGCGGCGCAGCCCGATCACGTTGAGGCCAGCGAGGCGGGCGCGATTGCCGATGACGCTGCCGAAGGGGATCACGTCGGCCTCGACGCCCGAGACGCCGCCCACCATCGCGCCGCGGCCGATGCGGACGAACTGGTGCAGCGCCGCCGCGCCGCCGATCACGGCGCGCTCGCCAATCAAGACGTGTCCGCCCATGACGACGTTGTTGGCGATGACCACGCCGTCGCCGATGTCGCAGTCATGGGCGACGTGGACGACGGCCATCAGCAGGCAATCCGCGCCGATGCGGGTGACGCCGCTGCCGGTGACGGTGCCGCGGTGGATGGAACAGTGCTCGCGCACCTGGGTGCGGGCGCCGATCTCGCAGCGGGTCGGCTCGCCGTTATATTTGAGGTCCTGCGGGGCGAGGCCCACGGTGCAGAAGGGAAACAGGACCACGTCCTCGCCGATCGTGGTGCAGCCGTCGACGACGACATGGGACACGAGGCGGGCGCCGGCGCCGATCTCGACGTCGGGGCCGATGTGGCACCAGGGGCCGATGAACGCGCCGGCCCCGATGCGCGCGCCGGGTTCGACGATGGCGGCGGGGTGGATCATCGTGGGTGCGGGGGCGGGTTGCGCCGCAGGGCGGAAGCCCAGGGTCTGTGACATGGGGCTGAGCCTATAGCCGGGGGTCGAGTCGGGGAACTCAAGCTTTGTATCCAGGGGTTACGAGGCTTGCTTCAGGCGCGGTCCATGATCATGGCGGCGTAGGTGGCTTCCGCGACCGTGGCGCCATCGACGCGGGCGGTGGCGCTGAACTTCCACACGTTGCCGCGGTTCCGGACCTTCGCGACATGCACGCGGAGCTGGTCGCCGGGGACGACGGGGCGGCGGAACTTGGCGGATTCGATCGTCATGAAATAGACGACCTTGCCGGCAGCCTCGGGGCCCAGGGTCTCGACGACCAGGACGGCGGCGGTCTGGGCCATGGCTTCGATGATCAGCACGCCGGGCATCACCGGGTGGTTCGGGAAGTGGCCCTGGAAGAAGTTCTCATTGATGGAGACGTTCTTGATGCCGGTGGCCGAGCGGTCGCGGACGACATCGACCACGCGGTCGAGCATCAGGAAGGGGTAGCGGTGCGGAATGGCGTGCATGATGCGCGCGATGTCCAGCACCTCGGCTTCCGTATCGCTCATGGCAGGGGTCGCGGGGGTTCCGTCCATCATCGCCTATTCCGTCGCATCGGGGCGGAGAGTGGGCCGGCGCGCAAGCTTTCGCAACGCCGCGATGGCGCGAAAAGCATCCTTGGCCGGCTCGGCGGGGCTGCCGATATACGATACGCCGGGGGGGATGTCCGATATGACGCCCGCCTGGGCGCCGACGCGGGCCTTCGTGCCGACGCGCAGGTGCCCGGCGATGCCGACCTGGCCGGCGATGGTCACGAAATCCTCCAGCACGACGGAGCCGGAAATGCCTGCCAGCGCGATGATCACGCAGCAGCGGCCGACCTGCACGTTGTGGGCGATCTGGACCAGGTTATCGATGCGGGTGCCGGCGCCGATCACCGTGTCATGCGCCGAGCCGCGGTCGATCGTGGTGTTCGCGCCGATGTCCACGTCGTCGCCGATCCGCACGAGGCCGAGCTGTGGAACCGATAGGAAGCCCTGCGGCGTCTGTGCGAAGCCGAAGCCCTCCTGCCCGACGCGCACGCCGGGCAGCATGGCGACGCGGTCGCCGACGATCGCGTGGGAGATGCTGACGAGGGCTCCGATGCGGCAGTCGGCGCCGATCTGCACGGCCGCGCCGATCACGGCAGATGGCCCGATGACCGTGCGCGCGCCGATGCGGGCGCCGGCGCCGATCACGGCGTGGGGGCCGATCTGTGCGGATGGATCGACGACCGCGCCCGGTTCGACGACGGCGGAGGGATGGATGCCGGGATTGGCCGGCGCTGGCGGGTGGAACAGGGCCGCCACCCGGGCCCAGCCGACATAGGGCTGGCTGGTCACGATCGCGGCGGCGCCGGGCGGCACGCGGGCGGCAAGGTCCGGATGCACGATCACGGCGCCGGCGCGCGACGCTGCGAGGGCGTCGATGTAGCGGCGGTTGTCGAGGAAGCTGACATGGTGCGGCCCGGCTGTCTGCAGCGGGGCCACGCCGAGCAGCGGGCCGCAGGCGCCGCGGATTTCTCCGGCGGCGGCGGCTGCGACCGCTTCCAGCGAATGGGGGCCGGTGCGGGCGAAGAAGCGCCCGTCCCCAAGCTGGGCGTCCGCAAGCTGGGCGTCCCCAAGCTGGGCGTCCCCAAGCTCGGCGTCGACGCCGCCGGCCGGCACTGCCCGTTTATCCGTCAAGCGCTATTTTTTCGGGACTGGCGGCGCCGCTGG
>JAYUCA010000250.1:0-16836 GCA_043740535.1 Rhodospirillales bacterium
CCGGCTGAGCAGCGCCTGGCTCGGCCAATCCGGGCTTCCTGCCATGAACGCCGCAATCTCGGTCGCGCGCGCCGCGCCGGGGGTCAGCAGCCGGTAATACGCGACCAGCTTCCCCACCAGCGGATCGGCCGCCATCGCTGCAAGCGCATCCGCCTGCATCCACTGGTCGCCACGGATGGCCGTCAGCACCGCCTCCGCCCGCGCAGCGGACAACGGCAGCATAATGAGGAACGCGAGGAGCATGCGCATGCGCGCACGATAACAGATCGCCCCGCTATGGCCGAACCTCATGGCCCCACGTCCGCGATGCCCTGCACGGCGTCCAGCATCGGTTTGGCGAGGTTGTCGCGGTCCCCGGTGGCGAAGTCGCTGAATTCCGTGATCTCTAGCTCGGATGTCCCCGATCGGAACCGGCCTGTCCGACGGACATGCCGCCTTTGCCGCCGCAGCGACTTTGGCCGACCACTGTCGCAACAGCCGACGGTTCTTCGCCTGCGCTGAATTGGCCGGCCCGGTAAGCTGAAACTCCACGTCCGGTCGCCCCAGACGATGCCGCACCGTCTTCCCGTCGCCCAAACCACCAAACCTCCGCCAAACCGTTTCCCATCTCGCGCCGAACCTTTTAGGGTGCGCCCCCCGCCCCAGCCAGACCTTTGGCCCGGCGCCACGGAGACAGCACTATGTTCAAGGGTTCGCTCGTCGCCCTCATCACCCCGATGCACCCCGACGGCGCCGTCGACGAGGACGCCTTCGCTCGCTTCGTCGACTGGCAGATCGGCCAGGGCACGAACGGCATCGTCCCCGTCGGCACCACCGGCGAAAGCCCGACCCTCAGCCACGCCGAGCACTGCCGCGTCGTCGAAATCGCCGTCGAGGTCTCGGCCGGACGCGTGCCCGTCATCGCCGGCGCCGGCTCGAACAGCACCGCCGAAGCGGTCTCCTTGACCCGCCACGCCAAGAAAGCCGGCGCCGACGCAGCCCTCGTCGTGACGCCCTATTACAACAAGCCGACCCAGAAGGGCCTGGAACTGCACTACACCGCCATCGCCGACGCGGTCGATCTGCCGATCGTCATCTACAACATCCCGTCCCGCAGCGTCGTCGACATGAGCGTCGAGACCATGGCCAGGCTGGCCAGACACCCGAACATCGTCGGCGTGAAGGATTCGACCGCCAACCTCGCCCGCCCGCTGCATCAGCGACGTGAGTGCGGCGAAGACTTCTGCCAGCTGTCCGGCGAGGACCATACGGCGCTCGCCTTCCTGGCCGCCGGCGGCATGGGCTGCATCAGCGTCAGCGCCAATGTCGCCCCGGCCCTTTGTAGCCAGATGCACAAGGCATGGAACGCAGGCCGCATCGCCGAAGCCATGGGCATCCAGATGCGCCTGCTCGCGTTGCATGACGCGATGTTCGCCGAAACCAGCCCCGCCCCGGTCAAATACGCCGCCAGCCTGCTCGGCCACGGGGCCGACCACTGCCGCCTGCCCATGGCCCCGGTGTCGGAGCCGGTGCGCGCCCAGGTCCGCGCTGCCATGACCGGGGCAGGCCTGCTGAACTAGCCATGGCGGAAACCAAGAAGAAATCCGGCCTCATCAGCCACGGCATCGCCTCGCAGAACCGCAAGGCGCGCTTCGACTACACCATCAAGCAGACGATGGAGGCCGGGCTGGTGCTCAAAGGCCCCGAGGTCAAAAGCCTCCGCCACGGCCGCGCGACCCTCACGGAGGCATGGGCCGGCGAGCGGGAAGGCGAGATCTTCCTGTTCAACTGCTACATCCCCGAATACCAGGGCGGCGTGCTGTCCCGGTTCGAGCCGCGGGCCCCGCGCAAGCTGCTGCTCAAACGCAAACAGATCAGCGTGCTGCTCGGCGCCACCGCGCGCGACGGCCACACCCTCGTGCCGCTCGACATCCACTTCAACGAGCGCGGCGTCGCCAAGGTGTTGCTGGGCATCGGCGAGGGCCGCCAGAAGCAGGACAAGCGCCACGCGATCGCCGCCCGGGACTGGCAGCGCGACAAGGCCCGCCTGATGCGCGGCGACAAGCAGTGACCCGCACCCTGGCAACGACGGCCCGGCGCCGGGCCGCCTGAGCGAACCGCCCAGGAGTGCTGACTCGTCATCCCGAGCCCTTGCGAGGCGATCCAGGACCGATAGACCAGACCTGGCCGCCTGGACTGCTTCGCAGGAGCTCCGCAGTGACGATGCGGACCGGTCAACGCTCGATATCACTGTCATCAGTTGTGCCGCGATCCCGTTGCATTAAGCTCGTCGCGTGAACCAGCTCGCAGCCGTATGGGGGCCGGCGCGCGCGGCGCTGTGGCCGGCGCGGCTGGCGGCGTGGGTCGATGCGGAGCGGGGGCGCTTCGTGCCGTGGCTGTCCGTGTTCATGATCGCCGGGGTTGCGGGTTACTTCACGCTGAAGGCCGAGCCTGCCTGGTGGATCGGCCTGACCATGGCCGGGTTGGGCGTGGCGCTGGCCGCTGCGGGGTGGCGGGTCGCGGCGCTGCGCGGGGCCGGGCTGGCGGTGCTGGCGGCGGGGCTGGGGTTCGGCTCGGCGCAATGGGCGGCCGCGCGGGCGCTGCCGATCGAGGCGGTGCCGGCCAAGGCGGTGGTGCTGACGGCGGCGGTGCGCGGCGTCGACGTGTTGCCGGACGGGCGGCGGTTGGTGCTGGACCAGGTGCGGCTGACCCCGGATCAGGCCCCCATGCAGCGGCTGGTGCGGGTTCGGCTGAAGCGCGGCGACAACCAGGACATCGCCGCCGGGGACCGGGTCGAGATCAGGGCCGTGCTCCGGCCCCCGGCGGCCCCGGCCTATCCCGGCGGGTGGGACCTGCAGCGCGATGCGTGGTTCGGCGGCATCGGCGCGGGCGGCACGGCGCTCAATCCGGTCGTCGTGCTGGAACGGGCGGCGCCTGCCGGGCTCGCGACCGCGATGCAGGGGCTGCGCGACGCGATCGGGCAGCGCGCCATGACCGCCTTGCCAGGCCCGGCCGGCGCGGTGGCAGCCACGCTGCTGACCGGGACGACCCGCGCGATACCCGAGGCCGACCGCGCGGCGTTCCGCGATTCAGGGCTGGCGCACCTGCTGGCGGTGGCCGGGCTGCACATCGGCATCGTCATGGGGCTGTTCATGCTGATGACCCGGCTCTGTCTCGTCGCCTGGCCGTACGCTGCGCTGCACTGGCCGACCAAGGCGATCGGGGCCGGCGCGGCGCTGCTGGCGGGCGGCCTGTACCTGGTGCTGACCGGGGCGCACGTGCCGATCATCCGCAGCTTCGCCATGGCGTGCCTGGTCACGTTCGGCATCGCCATCGGCCGGCGGGCGTTGTCGGTGCGCGGGCTTGCGCTGGCGGCGGCGGCGCTGGTGCTGATCGCGCCGTCCGAGGTCGTGGGCGTCAGCTTCCAGATGAGCTTCGCCGCCTTGCTGGCGCTGATCGCGGGCTACGAGGCGATGCGGCCCTGGCTCGCGCGGCTGTACGGCCCCGGCTGGCGCCGGGTCGCCGCGCACATCGTGGCGCTGGTGCTGACCAGCCTGCTGGCCGGAACCGCATCTGCCCCGTATGGCGCATACCACTTCGGCCACGTGCAGCTCTATTTCATCGCGGCCAACGTGGTCGCCGTGCCGCTGACCGCGATGTGGGTGCTGCCGCTGGGCATCCTGGCACTGTTCCTGATGCCGTTCGGTCTGGAACAGTGGGCCTTCACGCCGATGGGCTGGGGGCTGGAGGCGATCGTATGGATCGCCCGCTTCGTCGCGTCGTGGCCGGCGGCGACGTTCGCGGTGCCGCCGATGCCGGTCTGGGGCCTGGCGGTGTTCAGCCTGGGGCTGGCCTGGTTGTGCCTGTGGCGCACGCCCGTCCGGCTGGCCGGGACGCTCGCGATGCTGGCCGGCCTGCTGTCACCGCTGGCGGCGCCGCTGCCGGACCTGCTGGTGTCCGGCGATGCGCGGCTGATCGCGGTGCGCGGCCCCGATGGCTACGGCCTGCAGGCCCGGTCCGGCGCACCGCGCTTCGTGCGCGACGCCTGGCAGACCCATCTGGCCGCCGGGCCGTTCCTGCCGCTGGACTCAGGCTGCGACGAGGCTGCGTGCCGCCTGGGCCCGGTTGTGATGCTGCGCGGGACGGCGCATACGGCGGATTGCGCCGGGGTGCAGCTTGTCGTCTCGGCCGAGCCGGCGCGCGGCGTATGCCGCGGCGCCGCGTTGCTGGACCGCTTCACCGTGTGGCGTGACGGCCCGCACGCCGTGTGGTTGACGCCGGACGGGCCGGTCGTGCTGTCCGACCGCGTCGACCGGGGCGCCAGGCCCTGGGTGCCGCCGCCGCCGACGCCGCGCCGTGTGGTGCCGAACCTGCCGATGGCGCCGATGGAGGCGTTGCCGGCCGAACAGGAGACGTCCGGATGATCCCGCACGAGATGCAGGTCGTGTACATGAGCGGGGCCGGCGGCCCCGAGGTGCTGGGTATGGGCACGCGTCCGGTGCCGGCGCCCGCACCGGGCCAGGTGCTGGTGCGCGTTGCCGCAGCCGGGGTCAACGGCCCCGACATGATGCAGCGCAAGGGCCTGTATCCGCCGCCGAAGGGCGCGTCGGACCTGCTGGGGCTCGAGATTTCCGGGACCATCGTCGCCGTGGGCAACGAGGTCGCCACCTGGTCGATCGGCGACGCGGTGTGCGCGCTGACCGATGGCGGCGGCTATGCGGAATACTGCGTGGCCGAGGCGGCGCAGTGCCTGCCGATCCCCGCCGGCGTGTCGGTGCAGGACGCGGCCGGGCTGCCCGAGACCTTCATCACCGTCTGGAGCAACCTGTTCCAGGAGGGCGGCCTGGCCGCGGGCGACACGCTGCTGGTGCATGGCGGCGCCGGCGGCATCGGCACCGCGGCCATCCAGCTCGCCAAGGCCTTCGGCGCCCGCGTCTTCGCCACCGACAGCCCGGCCGCCCGCTGCCGCGTCTGCGAGCAACTCGGCGCCGACCGCGCGATCGACTACGCCGCAGAGGATTTCGTCGAGGTGCTGCGAGAGGCGGGCGGGGCCACGATGATCCTGGACATCGTCGGCGGTCCCTACATCGAGCGCAACATCAAGGCCGCCGCGGCGGGCGCCCGGATCATCCAGCTTGCCTTCGCGCTGGGCTCCAAGGTCGAGATCAACCTGATGCCGGTGATGCTGAAGCGGATCACCTACACCGGATCGACGCTGCGCACCCGGCCGCCGGCGTTCAAGGCGCGCGCGGTGGCAGAACTGCGCGAAAAGGTCTGGCCGAAGATCGAGGCAGGCGCGGTCCGGGTGGTGACGAACGAGGTGCTGCCGTTCTCCCGTGCGGGGGAGGCGCACGCGCTGATGCAGGGCGCCGGGCACACGGGGAAGATCTTGCTGGTCCCGTAATGGGCCGATGCCCGGGCTGGAGCATGGATCGCTTCAGGCAGACCGAAGCGATCACGCTGTTGCACCAAGTCTCAGGGATCATGCCCGTCATACCGACCCGCCCTTGCGGCGCGGCGATCCAGTGGCCGAGAGCGGCGCATATGGTCCCTGGATCGCTTCGCCAAGCGGCTCGCGATGACGGCGGTGGGCAGGCGTTATGGGACCCGATCCTGGCCTCATTCGTCGATGAAGCACAAGGAAACTGGTTTCAGATCCAAGCAACCTGAAACGATACCGCTCTAGTTGATGAGCAAGACCGACGAGGGGCCCTTGCAACTGATCTGCAGCGTGCCGTTGCCGTAATCCGTGTCGTCCGTCCTGCCGCCCATGTCGTTCCAGAAAAACGCATAGTTGTGCCCGGCGAAACTCTGGCAGCTCAGCCCGGCATAGGCCCTGCCCTGGGTGGCCGCCGGGGTCCAGCAGACGTTGTTGTGGACGTAGGTCGGGTTTGGCGTCAGCGTGGTGGGGTCTTTGACGATGTAAAGGCTGCAGTTCGTGTTGCCGGTGGTCGGAAAGGTGGTCGCCATCAGCTTCACGTTTCCGGCGGCGTAGGTGTTGTTGGGGCAATTATTGGCCGCGCTGCCGATCATCGGTACGGCCGGGATGCTTTGCAGCGCAGCCGAAAGGCCCGTGGTCGCATTGATCGCGGTGCTCTGTTGAAACAGGATCTCACTCTGGCTTGGCGGGTAGTTGTTGAGCAGATACGACGAGTAATACCAGTGCGTTGTCAGCGCCCACGGCAGTTGCGGATCGCCCGCTAGGCTGTAGGTCTGTGGAACGGTGTTGTAGGCGACCGTGCCCGGCCATGCGCAGCCGCTGTCCGCAGGCAATGGCGATCCGCTGTAGCCATACGGGTTGATCGCCGCCGAGTTGCCGCCGGCGGCCGCGATCGCGGCGTTCGGGTCGCCGCCCGCGGCGGCGGCGAAGGCCACGCCCAGCGGCGTCGTGGCCGTGATCACGGACGCGCCGGCAACCGGGTTCTGCACCACGCCGCCCGCGCCGCCGAACACGGTGCCGTTCACCGTGCAGGGTGCGGCGGTGATGCAGCCAACATACCGCGTGCTCGCCAGCATCGTGAAGCTGCCGCACGACGTCTGGGTGGGGTCGCCCGTGCAGGTGCTCGAATCGGGGATCGCGCCCTGGTTGACGGTAAAGTCCGGGCTGCCGTTCGCATCCAGCACCAGGGGATAGACCCAGACGCTGTTGGCGTAGCGCGCCGAGCCCTTCATCGTGGGCGTCAACGCCGTGCCGATGTCGATGAACGGATTGATCGCACTGGCCGACGCGGTCAATGCGCTGGTCTTGCCCATCAGGCCGGCGAACATCGACGGGATCGTCGCCTGGGCGGTCACGGTGACGACGAAGCCGCAGGTCGCCCCCACGACGACGGTCTTCTTGTTGGTGCAGCCGCTTCCGGCGACGACGCCGCGCGAGCCGGCTGCATACCCGGCGATGACCGCAGAAATCACCGGGCCAGGCGACGCGCCGCATGCGACGCCGCCTGATGCCACCAGCACCAGCCCGGGCGGCGGCGCCGCGGCGGCATTGCAGAAGCTGCTTTTCGCAACATTCTTCGCCACTGCGTTGAACGAGTCCGTCGAAGTGTAAAGCACGTAGGCGGCGGCCCCGGACAGCGCCGCGTTGTCCACCATCCGCTGCAGCGCGGACCGCCCGCTGGTCACCCTGGACATGTCGATCCCGACGCCGGCCGCCAGCAGCAGCGGCACGAAGCTGACGGCCGCCACGACCCCGACCGTGCCGCGCCGGTCAGGCCGCAATCTGCCCATGGCCCATCGCCACAGTGCGGACGGGGCTGCGGTCATTGCAAGGCCGGGCATGTGGCGGTTCCTGCGGTGTTCGTGCATTTGATCGTCACGTTGGTCCGCGGCCGGGCGACCGCCGTGGCCGAGAAGCTCAACGATTTTCCAAGCGTGAAGGTCAGCAGGTTCGCGTAGCTGTAGGTGGCCCGCACGACGATCGCCGAGTAGCCGTAGGCCAGGGCCGGATCGATCGTGCTGGAGGCCGAGGCCGCGGTCTTGGTCAGCATGGATGACGGCGCGTTCGCCAGGCCGAATGCGCCCGACAGGCCGAGGCTGCCCGTGACCGCCCCTGTGCACGCCGACTTGTTTTCCCAGTCGAGGTAGGCGGCGACGCTGGCCGCATCGGTGGAACCTGGGACGCGGTTGCTCGGATGGTCGTTGCTGACCGAAGCGACATCAGCCGAGAAGGTGGAGGCGTCGAAGGGCGCCATGTTCAGCCCGGCCCCCAGGCACAGGTCGGCCAGCGATCCTGTCGGCGCAGTGATGCTCTGCTGGGCCGCGATCAGTTCGGCAAGCTGGCCTGCCGCGGTGTTCAGCTTCGCCTGGACGCGAAACGCGTTCACCACCTCGATCGTCCCGAACAACAGGGTGATCATGAACGGCGCGACCAACGCGAACTCGACCGCGGCGGTCCCACGCCGGTCGCCCCGGCTGGGCAGCCACGGCTTCACTGGTATGGCTCCACCAGCACGGATGCCGAGGCCAGCACCGCGTTCGATCCCGACTTGGTCAGCATCTTGCCGATGTATGGCAGGTTGAACGGAAGCGGGTACGACACCTGAACCAGAACCGGGACGCGCGGCGCATAGCTGCCCCCGGTGAAGAACGCGCCGCTCAATGCGCCGCTGCCGCTCATCGTCTCGGGCGTCAGCCCGGCGAATCCACCGGCCACCGTGCTGGCCTGGACGGAGTAGGTGACCTTCGTCGAGCAGTCGTTCGCCAAGGCGCCGAACTTGCCGCAAACCGCGCTGACGAATGCGCTGGGGCTTGCCGCGGCCGGCGCATTGATCTGCACCTGGCGCGCCGCATCGCGCACCGCCTCGTCCAAGGTCAGCTGATACAACCCGTTCAACCCGGCCGCCAGAATGCCGAACAGCAGCGTGAGGAACACCGGCGCCACCACGGCGAACTCGATCGCAGTGACGCCACGGCGATCCGACGCCAATCGAAGCAGAGGTGGAGTTGCCGGTGAAAGGAAGTTCATTGTCAACATGCCTTACAGGCTGGTCCGATACCGTAAATCTATCATCATTGAACCAATAACGTCAACGACCAGACCGTGATCGAAACCGTTGATATTTGTTAGCGCGGGCCGCAAACCGTTGAAGAAGCACAAGCAGTCCTGCGGAACACACGCATCCGAGCATGCCGCCGCTTCCTCTAAAAAATCGTCAACGGGGTGGCCTTCCGCAGGGGCCGGCCGGCCGCGGCGACCCTGGCTTCGGCCAGCGCGAAGCCCGGCCCAGCCCGGCCGTGACATCAGCCGTGGGTGGCATCAGACCATCCGGTGCGCTGCCATGACCCGGATGAACCTGATCCGTTGACCAGCAATATCCGCCCCGGTAGCGTTGTTTGAACGGGATGCCGCATAGACATCCGGATGATGGGGAGGCCGCGAATGCGCCTGTTGCTTGCGGCGCTCCTGCTGCTCGGGCTTTCGGTTCCGGCCGGCGCCCAGGACTTCCCCAACCGCCCCATCAAGATCCTGATGCCGCTGGCCGCCGGCAGCGCCGTCGACGTGGTCACCCGGATCGTCGCCGAGAAGATGGGCGACATCCTCGGCCAGCGCCTGTTCATCGAGAACAACCCGGGCGCCGCCGGGCTGATCGGCACCAGGGCGGGCGCGCGCGCCGCCGGCGACGGCTACACGATCGTCGCCGTCAACGACAGCGTCGTCACCGTGCTGCCGAACATGCGCAAGGACGCCGGCTACGATCCTCGGCGCGACTTCAAGCCCATCACCCAGATGGTCCGCATCCACTGGGCGCTGATCGCCAACCCGGCCTTCCCCGCCCCCACGATGCAGGCGTTCATCGCGCTGGCGAAGGCGAAGCCGGGCACGATCGACTTCGCCTCGGGCGGGCAGGGCAGCCCGCAGCACATGGCGATGGAAATCCTGATGCGCGCGGCCGACATCAAGCTGACCCATGTCCCGTTCCGCGGCACGACCCCGGCGCTGAACGAGGTCGTGGCCGGCCATGTCCCGGTGATGTTCGCCGCCCTGCCGACCCCGCTGCCCTTCCTGCCCGACAATCGTCTGCGGGTATTGGGCACCGCGGACCCCACCCGGCTGCCGACGCTGCCGGACATCCCGGCCATCGCCGAGGCGGGCGTGCCGGGCTTCGTCTTCACCGCCTGGGGCGCGCTGCTGGCGCCGGCCAGCACGCCGGACGCGATCGTCACCAGGCTGCATGACGCCGCCGTCGCCGCGCTGAACGACCCGGCGGTCAAGGCCCGCCTGGTCGATCTCGGCTACGACGTCGTCGGCAGCAGCCCGGCGGAACTGAAGGCCTTCCTGGCCCAGGACTTCGAGCGCATGGGCGAGGTGATCCGCTCCGCCAACATCAAAGCCGACTGATGCAGGCGCCGACTGTCCTGCCGCGACATCCGTTGAAAGCCAGGGCCATGCCCGAAGCCGCCGTGACGCCATCGCTGTTCCCAGGCGCGGTGCTGGAGGCCTTCATGGCCCGGGCGCTCATGCGGACCGGGCTTCCCGCCGCCGACGCCGCCGGGGTCGCGGCGCTGATGCTGGAGGCGGACCTGGTCGGCGCCGACGCGCACGGCATCTTCCGCCTGCCGCAATATGTCCGCAGGCTGGAGGCCGGGGGCGTGAACCGGACGCCCGCAATCACCGTCGACCGCACCGGGCCGGGCACGGCGCTCGTCGATGGCGACAACGGCATGGGCCACCTGGTGATGGCCCGCGCCGCGCAGACGGCGATCGACCTGGCCCGCGAGTGCGGCGTCGCCTGGGTCGGCACGAAACGCTCGAACCACGCCGGCCCCGCCTCGATCTATGCCGCGATGCCGGTCGCCGCGGGAATGATCTCCATCTACTCCGCGGTCGCCAGCGCGAACCACATGGCCCCCTGGGGCGGCAGGGACCTGCTGCTGGGCACCAACCCGCTGGCGATCGGCATCCCGGCGGGGGCGGAGGCGCCGGTGATCCTGGACATCGCCACCACCGTCGTCAGCTATGGCACGATCAAGTCATACGCGCTGCAGGGCCTCGAACTGGCGCAGGGCTGGATGATCGACCGCCAGACCGGCGCGCCGCTGACCGACCCGGCGCGCACCGCGGAGGGCGTGCTGCTGCCGATCGGCGGCTACAAAGGGGCGGGCCTGGCTTTGGCGCTGGGGCTGCTGGCGGGCCCGCTGAACGGGGCCGCGATCGGCGGCGACGTGGTCGATTTCAACGCCGACCAGGCCAGCGAGGCCAACACCGGCCAGTTCATCGTCGCCCTGGACATCGCCCGCTTCGTCGATCCCGCCACCTTCGCCGCCGCCGTCGATCGCCATGTGCGGGAGCTTCGTGGCTCCGCCCTGCTGCCCGGCGTGGCCGCCATCCGTCTGCCGGGCCAGGAGCGGGCGCGCCGCCGCGCCCAACGCAGCGCCGAGGACGTGCCGTTGCCCGCCGCGGTGCTGGCGGCGCTGAACGCGCTGGGGGACCGCCTGGGCATCGGCGGCGTCGCGTGATCCGGCGGGATCACCTGGCCGGGCTGCTGCTGGTCGTGCTCGGGCTGGGCGCCGCGCTGGAGGGCTATGCGCACGAACTGGGCACGTTGCGCGCGATGGGGCCGGGCCTGCTGCCCTTCATGCTGGGCCTGATGCTGGCCGGCCTGGGCGTCATGATCGCGGCGACGGCCGGAGAACCGGAACAAGCAAGCGCGCTGCCGCCGGTGATGGGCGAGCATGCGGAGTTCCAGGGCGCCGAATGGCGCGGCTGGGGCTGCATCGTCGGCGGCGTCGTGGCCTTCCTGGTGCTGGGCCACTATGCGGGCCTGGTGGCGGCGACCTTCGCCTGCGTGTTCATCTCGGCGCTGGGCGACCGGAAAAGCACGCTGCCCGGCGCGCTGGGCCTGGCCGCCGTGGTCACGGTCGCCGGGGTCATCCTGTTCTGGTGGGTGCTGAAGGTGCAGCTGCCGCTGTTCGGCTGGGGACCCGGATGACGGGCGCCGCGCGATGATGGGCACGGCGCTGGTCGATCTGTGGCACGGCTTCGGCGTGGCGCTGCAGCCGGTCAACCTGCTGTGGTGCTTCGTGGGCGTGCTGTTCGGCAACGTCGTCGGCGTGCTGCCGGGCATGGGCGTGATGGCGGCGATCTCGCTGCTGCTGCCGCTGACGTTCGGCATGCCGCCGGTGGCCGCGATCCTGATGCTGTCGGGCATCTATTACGGCGCGCAGTATGGGGGCGCGATCTGCTCCATCCTGCTGAACCTGCCATGCCACCCGCCGCACGCGGTCACCTGCCTCGACGGCTATCCGTTGACGCGGCAGGGCAAGGGCGGCGTGGCGCTGGGCATCACGATGCTCAGCAGCTTCGTCGGCGCGTCGTTCGGCATCATCGAGATGATCTTCTTCGCGCCCATCTTGGTGGAGCTGGCCTTCAAGTTCGGCCCGGCGGACATCTGTTCATTGATGCTGCTGGGCCTGCTCGCCGGTTCGACGCTGGCGCGCGGCTCCGCCCTGAAGGGCGTCGCGATGACGGTGCTGGGCCTTCTGCTGGGCCTGGTGGGCACGGACGTGAACACCGGAGAGACGCGCTTCACCTTCGGCGTGGTGGAGCTGTACGACGGCATCGAGATCGTGGCCCTGGCGCTCGGGTTGTTCGGGATCGCCGAGTTCCTCAAAAGCGTGAACCGCGTCGCCCCGATCGACCTGGGCAGCGCCCGCGTCCGGTTCCGGGACCTGCGGCCCAGCCGGGCGGAGCTGAAGCGCGCCGTCCCGGCGATGCTGCGCGGCACGCTGGCGGGCAGCCTGTGCGCGTTGATCCCCGGAACGGGCCCGACCATCGCCTCGTTCGTCGCCTACGCCGCCGAAAAGCGCCTGTCGCGCCACCCGGAGCGCTTCGGCCACGGCTCCATCGAGGGCGTGGCGGCGCCGGAGGCAGCCACCCATTCCTCGGTGCAGGGCGACTTCATCCCGACCATGAGCCTGGGCATCCCAGGCGACGCCGTGATGGCGCTGATCCTGGGCGCCTTGATCATCCAGGGCATCACCCCGGGGCCGACCTTGATCCGCGAGCATCCCGACATCTTCTGGGGCCTGATCGCCAGCTTCTGGATCGGCAACATCCTGCTGGTGTTCCTGAACGTGCCGCTGATCGGCATCTGGGTGAAGATGCTGGCGATCCCGTATCGCTATTTGTATCCGTCGGCGCTGTTCTTCATCTGCATCGGCGTCTACAGCGCGAGCAACGACCTGTTCCATGTCGGCGAGACGCTGGTGCTCGGCCTATTCGGCTACGCGTTGCTGGCGCTCGGCTTCCACCCGGCGCCGATCCTGCTGGGCTTCGTGCTGGGGCCGCGCTTCGAGGAGAATTTCCGGCGGGCGCTGCTGATCTCCAGGGGCGATCTGGCGGTGTTCGTCGAGCGGCCGATCAGCGCGGGCTTCCTGGCGGCGGCGGCGCTGCTGATCGGCGTGCAGATGTGGTTCTATATAAGGAAGCGGCGGGTGCGGCCGGCAGGAAGGATGGCATGACGATGTTCGGATGCGGATGCGGCGTGCATATGGGGCGGCGGCGGGCGCTGCAGGCCGTGCTGGCGGCGGCGGCCGTAGGGCCTGCCGCGGCACAGACGGCGCGGCCCCGGGTGATCAACACGCACGCCCATTTCTTTCCGCGCGCGTTCCTGGACGTGATCCGCGCCGAGGGCGGACGCTACAAGGCGGAATGGCATGACGAGCCGGACGGCAGCTTCGTCGTCAGCGGCCCGGTCGGCCGGGCCGGGCCGCTGCCGCCGGGCGTGCGCGACGTCGATCTGCGGATCAAGGACATGGACCGCCAGGGCGTCGATATCCAGGCCGTCTCGTTGACCACGCCGATGACCTACTGGGCCGATGCGGCGCTGTCCGACAGGTTGTGCCGGGCCTGGAACGACGGCGCTTCTGCCGCACATCTGGCGTATCCGAACCGGCTGCTGGGCCTGTTGTCGCTGCCGATGCTGGACGAGGGGATGGCGCTGGCCGAGCTGGACCGCGCGCGGCGCCTGCCGGGGATCAAGGGCGTGTACCTTGGCACCAACATCGGCGGCATGGACCTGGGCGAGAGGCGGTTCCTGCCGATCTGGAAGGCGATCGAGGCCGCCGGGCTGCCGGCCTTCCTGCACCCGGTGCAGACGATCGCGCACCCGCGGCTGCAGAACTTCTACTTCGGCAACCTGATCGGCAACCCGCTCGATACCGCGATCGCGGCTGGCAACCTGATCATGGGCGGCGTGCTGGACGCGTGCCCGGCGCTGGAGGTCAACCTGCCCCACGCCGGCGGCGTGCTGCCGATCCTGACCGGGCGCTGGGACCACGGCTATCGGGTCCGCGCCGAGTTGAAGCACATGAAGCGGCCGCCCAGCGACTATCTGCGCCGCTTCACCTACGACACGATCGCCCACTCGGCGGAGATCATGAAGTTCGTGATCCAACAGGTCGGCGTGGACCGGATCACGCTGGGCGACGACTATTTCTTCGACATGGGCGATGCGGAACCGGTGGCGGTGGTGGATGCCCTGGGCCTGAACCCGCAGGAACGGGCGATGGTGCTGGGCGGCAACGCCGCGAAACTGTTGAAGCTGTAGCCGCGATGGCCGCGATCCATGTCGGCATCGGCGGCTGGAACTTCCCGCCATGGCGCGGCGTGTTCTACCCCGAGGGCCTGCCGCAGGCGAAGGAACTCGCCTATGTCGGCCAGCACCTGACCGCCACCGAGATCAACGCGACGTTCTATGGCCGGCAGAAACCCGAAAGCTTCGCGAAATGGCGGGACGCGGTGCCGGACGGATTCGTGTTCGCCGTGAAGGCGTCACGCTTCACCACGCACCGGCGCGACCTCGCCCAGGCCGGCGAATCGGTTGAGGCGTTCATCGCCTCGGGCATCACCGAGCTGGGGCCGAAGCTGGGGCCGGTGCTGTGGCAGTTCCCGCCGACTCGCGCCTTCGACGCCGCGGCCTTCGACGCGTTCCTGTCCTTCCTGCCGCCCAGCCGCGGCGGCGTCCGGCTGCGCCATGCGATCGAGACGCGGCACGAGAGCTTCGCGGACCCGGCCTATCCCGCCCTGCTCCGCAAGCACGGCGTCGCCCACGCCATCATCGAGAGCGACAAGCACACGCTGCTGGCCGACCTGACGGCGGATTTCGTCTACGCCCGCCTGGAGCACAACAGCGGCAGCGAGTCCGAGGGCTACGCGGCCGCGGCGCTCGACGGCTGGGCGGCGCGCGTCCAGGCCTGGGCCGCGGGCAAGGCGAAGGACGACCTGCCGCGCGCCGGGCCGAAGGCCAAGGCCACGGCGCGGGAGGCGTTCATCTTCTTCATCTCGGGCGACAAGGTAAATGCGCCCAAGGCCGCTCAAGCGTTCCTGGGCCGGTTGGGGCATTGATCGAGAAGCTCGAATACCTGATCGCGCTGGCCCGCGAACGGCATTTCGGCCGGGCGGCGGCGGCCTGCGGCGTCACGCAGCCGACGCTGTCGGCCGGAATCAGGCACCTGGAAGACGATCTGGGCGTGCTGCTGGTCCACCGCGGCAGCCGGTTCCACGGCCTGACCGACGAGGGCGCCCGCGCGCTGGACTGGGCGCGCCGCATCGCCGGTGACGCCCGCGCCATGCGCGACGACGTGCGCGGCGGCCCGGCGGGCCTTACGGGCCATCTCCGTCTGGCGGCGGTGCCGTCCGCGCTGCCGTCGGTCGCCGACCTCACGACCCCATACCGGGCGCGCCACCCCGGCGTCACGTTCAGCGTGCTGTCGCGCACCTCCGCCGAAATCCTCGCATTGATGGACAACCTGCAGATCGACGCGGCCCTGACGTACCTGGACGGCGAGCCGCTGGGCCGCGTGCGCAGCCTGACCCTGCACCGGGAACGCTACTGCCTGGCGATCGCCGAGGCGGAGGCTGGTGGATTCGGCCCCAGCGTCACCTGGGCCGAGGTGGCCGAGGTGCCGCTGTGCCTGCTGACGCAGGACATGCAGAATCGCCGGATCGTCGATGCGCGGCTGCGCGCCGCGGGCGGGGGCACGCGGACGTCGCTCCAGTCGAACTCCATGATCGTGCTGATGACCCATGTCCGGACCGGCCGCTGGGCCAGCGTGCTGCCGGACGTCGTCGCCGCCGCCTTCGGCCTGCCGCCCAGTGTCCGGATCATCCCCATCGACGATCCCGAGCCGCTGCCGACCATCGGCCTGATCTATCCACTGCGCGACCCGGTGACGCCCCTGACCGCGGCACTTGTGGAAATCGCCACGGAGTCCATCTCGCTACCGTGAACGCCTGTTGCACCGGTGTGTCGTTTCTGTAGAACATCGCCCAAAATGCAGTCTGGGAGGACGCGCTGACATGGCTGGACTGACGTATGCGGAGGCGCCGATTGCCAGCGCCGGACTTCTCGACCGCGCGCGCATCGTGGCGAAGCCCGGCTTCAACCGCTGGCTGGTGCCCCCGGCCGCACTCGCGATCCATCTGTGCATCGGCATGGCCTATGGCTTCTCGGTGTTCTGGCTGCCGCTGACGCGGGCGATCGGGATCGACAAGAGCATCGCGGCGCCGGCCGGGACCAGCATCCTGACGATGCTGGTCACCACGTCCTATGACTGGCGGGTGTCCGACGTCACCGTGCTTTATACGTTGTTCTTCGTGTTCCTCGGCTCCGCCGCGGCAATCTGGGGCGGCTGGCTGGAACGCGTGGGGCCGCGGCGCGCCGGGGTGTTCGCCACGGCGTGCTGGTGCGGCGGCCTGCTGATATCGGCCATCGGCGTCTACACGCATCAGTTGTGGATGATGTGGCTGGGTTCGGGGGTGCTGGGCGGCATCGGGCTGGGGCTGGGCTACATCTCTCCGGTGTCGACGTTGATCAAGTGGTTCCCGGACCGGCGCGGCATGGCGACCGGCATGGCGATCATGGGCTTCGGCGGCGGCGCGCTGATCGGGGCGCCGCTGGCCGACAAGCTGATGAACTTCTTCCGCACGCCGACCTCGATGGGCGTTGCCGAGACCTTGCTGGCCATGGCCGCCGTCTACACGGTGTTCATGCTGGCCGGGTCGTTCGGCTATCGCGTGCCGCCGGCGAACTGGGCGCCCGAGGGTTGGACGAAGCCTGCCGCCAAGCGCGGCATGATCACGCACCGCGACGTCCACTTGAAGGACGCGCACAAGACGCCGCAGTTCTGGCTGATCTGGGCCGTGCTGTGCCTGAACGTTTCGGCTGGCATCGGCGTGCTGGCCGTCGCTTCGCCGATGCTGCAGGTGATGTTCGGCGGCGGGCTGATCGGGCAGCCCGCGGTGAAGTTCTCGGCGCTGAGTGCGGACCAGGCGCGCCAGGTGGCGACGATCGCCGCCGGGTTCGTGGGGCTGCTGTCGTTGTTCAACATCGGCGGGCGATTCTTCTGGGCCTC